>CAZWME010000014.1:0-19700 GCA_964634515.1 uncultured Pirellulales bacterium
GACAAGTATGGCGTACACAGATGTGCAACTTTTGGCGATTTCCGGGAGCGCATCAAGGATATTGCCGGGCTGATTGGATTCTCGGTTATCGAAGAAGATGTGTGATGAGTCGATCGGGATAATCGTCGGCTTCTCCGGCACTACTACCGCAAGGAGCTCTTGACAGAGAGACCGTGTTATTGTATTGCTTCGACTTAGGCACTGGTATATTGTATCTGTATATCGCCCGGGAGATCGCAACGGACGCTTATGAAGGGTTCAAAGTCAAATACTAAAATCTCTGCTGCCGAAATTTGTTAGAGAATACAAAAATTCTCGCACAATCGCTGGGACAACTGCCAATCCTCCTTGTCATGGACAAGCAAACCATCGATAAAAGTAAATGGATTGGAAAACTCTTTAATCTCCGGCAACTCGTAAACGGCTTTTGGTGAGTAGTCGGCCCTGCCTGTTTTAAGACAAGGGGTCATACTGATTATTAAAATCGCCAAAATAGTGCATGTTTTTTTCATGTGAAATAACTGTTCAGTGTTATCCATTCAGTCCACATCAATTGCCAAAATTATATCCTGAATTCTGCTTGTTGTCTGTATCTTATGATCTAACCATGCCGGATACTTGTTCGTAAAGTTGAGCGTACGTACAAGGTCTCATACCCAGTCGCTGAACATGAGTAAAAGTTAGCTCAAGCATTTTCATATCCGAATCAAATTGATGCAAAGACCATGGATGCCATATCAAAGAGACGAATGACTTATCCGTCTCCAACGCTCTATTTAGAAAAACCTTGTTCACTTCAAATTCATCTTCTGGAGTTTCGCAGAAACCGTCCGGCAGTGCCTGCGGAAAAGGCGAAGGCCATAGAGTGAGCCTTTTTGGTCCCCACTGGTTATGGTCTTTTAGCAGGTTTTCATGCCAGCCGTGGCCGGGCAGTTCCCATATATCGGGAAAACCCTCGGCCTTATAGTTAAACGGCTCCCGCAAAAGGGCTGGCAGCGAGTAGTCCGGTCCCCAGAGAAGACTGCTAACATACCGAATACCTGCTTGCTGAATCATTTCCAGTACTTTTGGTTCGTCTTTGAGGGCATTATCGAAACCGCAACCCGGCCGCAAGCCGATACATGGCCGTTCGAAGACACGTTCGACAGCCTCTTTTCCTTTGAAGATTTCCTCTCGTCGTTCGTCCATAGAAACCGCCGAACCACAGAAATCATTGTCACGCAGCATCTGATGTGTGTAAGTGTGTGTGGCAATCTCGAAAAGAGGATCATCCAGAAGTTGGCGATATTCGTCAGGGTTGGCGTCGAGTGTCTTACCAAGAATGAAAAATGTTGCCGGCATCTCGAATCGTTTGTGAACCTCTACGATTTTACGACATGCTGCCAGACACGCCGGCGACTCAGTATCATAGGCTGCGATGTAACGAGTTTTCTTTTGTCCGGTGCTTTGAACTTTTGTCATGCAGGACGTAACAGATATCCCGATCCCGCATACAATACTCGACCTGACAAAGTCTCTTCTGGAGATTCTGTGCATTTTAATCTCCTCTCATATATATCTTTGAGAGTTTTAATTGTATGAATCCGATTATAATATAACTTGAAGCACCAAATTCTTTTTACTTTTATGGTTTATCTTCTGATTATATCCGTAATTCATCCTTACAGCAATGATAACGAATTATGCTGTTATTCGGAGAATTTCTTTTGACGACAAGGCCGTGATTTGATAAAAAAGGATTGGACGGATTTTGATCTTGGTGATAGTGTAATTTGTATCTTTTCTGATGGAGTGGGACTTAGTAAAAAAAGACACCGAGTTTGTTGTGATGATGACTTTGTGCTTTTGAGAACGTTTTTTACATTTCAATTAACAATCACAGATCTGTTTTTTGAAGTGTTTCCCGCCAGCATCAAAGGCAAGCACTATGTTCAGGAAATCCGAACTCATAAAAGATTATTTTGTACAAGAGGGTTGCATAGATACAGTTAATATTGTAAAAATATTTATGGATGGAATAATAGTATAGATCAGAAAACTTATCTAAATAAAGAATGAATTAGGAGATGATAATTTGTCTGTGTATCGTTCAGAAATACTTACTGTGAAAAGCCTTATGGTTGCTATCCTGGCAATTTTCTTAACGATAACTAACTGTAAGGCTGAGGATTGGCCCTGGTTTCTGGGACCTAATCGCAATGCCACCTCAAATGAGACTGGCCTAATGAAATCATGGCCTCAATCTGGCCCCGAAGTTTTGTGGACAACTGAGCTTGGGATAGGCTTTGGCGGAGTAGCCGTACATAGTGGAGAAGTATATATCCTGGATCGTGTGAAAGACAAACAGGATGTGTTGCGGTGTCTTTCTCTTGCCAATGGGCAAGAACAATGGAGATTCTCCTACGATGCGCCGGGTAGAATCAGCTACCCGGGCTCCCGTTCTCATCCGGCGGTAGATGAAAAGCGCATCTTCATTCTTGGCCCATTTGGTGATTTCCATTGCATCAGCAAAGAAACTCATAAGCCTATCTGGAAGAAAAATATTATAAAAGACTTTGGAGGACGAACGCCGCACTGGGCAATGAGCCAATCGCCAGCTATCTACAAGGACAAAGTGATTGTAGCACCGGCAACCCAGAGTGTTGGAATGGTCGCCTACGATCGTCAAAGCGGCAAAATTTTATGGAAGAGCCAAGTCTTTGGTGGGGATTTAGCCTATACATCATGCATGGTATGCACCATAGAAGGCGTAGACCAGATTCTCTATACAACAACGAAACAAACTGTAGGAGTAGATGCCAATAATGGGCACATCCTCTGGCGTAACAATGACTGGAGTTGCAGAATACCTACCACAAGCCCAATGCTTGTCGGCAAGGACAGGGTGTTAATCGTGGGCGGCTATGGTGCCGGCGCCGTTATGTTCCAAATAGAGAAGAGAAACGGCCTGTTTACCTCAACGACGCTTTTCAAGACCACGGAGTGCAATTGCCAGGTACATCAACCCCTGCTCTACGAAGGTCATCTGTATATCAACGGCAATGACAAAACCTTTAGAAAAGGCATGATGTGCATGGATCTGGAGGGTAATGTAAAATGGGAAACGGGAAGAAATCCCGGTTTTGAATTCGGCGGACTCTTACTGGCCGACGGCATGATATACATTGTGGATGGAACAAAGGGCGATCTATGCCTGGTAAAGCCCGGTCCTTCAGGCTATAAGGAAATCTCAAGAGTCAACCTGCTTAGCGGTCGACATATTTGGGCCACGCTGGCTCTGGTTGACGGCAAACTGCTGCTCAGAGATCAAACAAAACTCCGATGCGTTGACGTCAAGGCAAAATAGAAAAGGGGAATATTCAAACACTTACTTAATCGATCACTGTGTCCTCTGTAGGAACCGTTGGATAACAAAAGGCCGAAAGTGACAATCAACAGGCTTCTTTTCAATAACTTGCAAGCTTCCTATTTTTCTACCACTCTTTACTATAGTTGGTGAACTGACTCAATATTGCTTCCGCAGTCCATCGGCTTGCTCTTGCTACTATTTCCGGACAGTTACGTTGGCCTTTGTTTCTCACATCTTTGCACAAAACGCTTTCATACGTTTCTTTAAATCTTTCATAGACCGCCCGAATTAATGTATGAGCTAAACGTGTATTTCCAAACGGACCTGTTCCGCACAAATAACCAATAATTATCCCTGCACCTGTAAAGGCCCCACAATTCTGTATTCCGGTTGGAGTGGCTCCGCCATCTAAACAACAAGCTGTTCTGAAGATAGATTCATTCTTGGGAACAAACTCAATAGCATTCTGCAGAGCGGCAACTGTACACCTGCAACATCCCCCGTGCTTCTTCTCATAGTCATGTCCCAGCCTATAGGTCTTTTCTATTATTTCCTTTCCTCTGTGACCGACATCAATTTGGGTGGTTTTATCAAATGTCTTAAACGGCACCCTGTATGTTTCTGCCCCTTCACCTTTGTTGGTTACCAAGGCAGTTAATAAACCTACACCTGCTAACTCGAAGAATTTGCGTCTTTGTTCGAAGAATTTGTTTTCCATGATCATAACATTTAGCCCAATTGGTTCCTGGATTGTCCGATGGATTAGTTGATGTTCATAGCCATAATACGCCTTGCGAATCACGGATTAAATAACATACTAACGCTTGTGCGATAGCTACCCACCGAGATACGACTTTGTCTTTCTCTAACGCCAACTACGTAAAACAGTACACGATTTTTTCTGTAATATCAAGCATAATGTTTCCCGGCAAAGAAAGAGGCATCGGCACGGCCCCGGTTCCGAATCTGCCGGTAATGCAAGTACATGTAATCTGAGTTGGCGCATTTATGAGAAACCCGTGGTATGGATTTTTTCCTTGCACCGTCCCAATTTTCGCAGTATCTTTCTTCTCACTTATCCTGGGATAAGCATACCCGGGTCTGACTATGGATGATATGTTAACTACTACCATCACCAGTGGGAAACGCGCCGGTATATTACCTCGCAGCCCATTGGAGTGGCTGAAGGTTTTTGGCCCCGGGGCAATCATTGCATCGCTTACGATTGGAACCGGCGAGCTGATTTTTTCGAGCCGGGGCGGCGCACTATTCGGATACCGCATCCTGTTTCTGTTCGTTGTAATCTCTCTGCTGAAGTGGGGCCTGGTGGTGGCATCATCGCGTCACATGGTGCTGACCGGCGTCCATCCTTACAAAAGGATGCTCGATCTGCCGGGACCCCGCGGCTGGCTGACGCTGACACTGTTTATGATTGCCGCCGTTTGTTTGCCAATCTGGATCAGTTTCCACTGCGGCGTTTTGGGTAATTTGACCTCATGGATGACAGGGACGAGAGAAATATTAGGGGGCGGTATCGACTACCTCTGGGGCGCAGCGATCCTGGCCATCGTAGTCGTAATCACCGCCTTGCGCAGTTACTCGACGCTTGAACGCATTCAACTTATTATTGTAGCCGCAATGGTATTCTCCGCTGGCGTAACGCTGATTCTCTACCGTCCGGATTGGCTGGAACTTTTGAAAGGAGTTTTCATTCCACAACCATATGTGTACCCGCCGTGGCTCAGCGCTGAATACCCACATATCGCTGCCGACCCGGTGTGGGTCGAAACGACCCGTTATGTCGGAGTTATCGGGGGCGCCGGTTTCGATTATTTGGCTTACACATCCTTTATGCGCGACAAGGCATGGGGACAGGCCGGCGAGGGACCGGCCTATGCAAAACGGCTCGCTGAAATCGCGACCGACCCGACACATCCGGTTCGACGCTGGGTCCGCGCTCCGTTGGTTGATTGTTCAATCAGTTTTCTTGTTATCATTGCTTTCAGCGCAGTGTTCGTAGCTTCGGGCAAGCTGATCCTCGGCCCGCATCACAAGATCCCCGATGAGAAGAATCTGCTCAATCTTCAGTCGGCGTTCGTTACCGGCATACATCCCTGGCTGCTGCCGCTGTATGTGGCGGGGGCTTTTCTGACTATGTTCGGAACGCTCTATGGCACACTGGAGGTCGCATGCAGTATTATTAGCGAAATGACACATGCAGTAAGCCGCAACTTTGCCATCCGGCATGCCCGCCGCATCAAGCGTATAACAGTCATCTGGTGTGCTGTCGGTGCTTGTGGGATTCTGCTATGGTTGTTTATATATCAGTCCACCGGTGTTGCCGGCAAACCCCGGCTGCTGCTGGCGATCCTGACTCCCGCAAACCTTTTTACCGGCGTATTAGGTTGTGGATTGTTTTGCCTGATGAACTTGTGGATGGACCGGAGGTTTCTTCCCAAAACATTGCGACTGCCCATATGGCTATGGTTGTTGAATCTGGTATCCGGTTTCGTTTTTCTCGGCCTTGGGCTGAAAGGTTATTGGGAAGACCAAAGCCGCTGGTATGCAATCGGCAGCCTTTGTGCCATGTTATTAGTCGCGGCGGTCGGTGCGCATCTGGCCGGTAGATGGTTCGCGCCGACGGATGAGAAAGATGTTTTATAAACAGTAGGTTCCCAATCTGGACTTCAGGTGTTCCCGGTTAGACTTCAAGGGTCAGCTTCAGGGAATCTTGAGCGCATTTAGCATACATCTCGAAGGCCTCCGGGGCCTTGTCCCAGGGCATGCGCGGGGTAACAATCTCTGTAAGGGCTGAAGCCCGATCATCGAGGACCATATCCACCGCGGTTTGAAAGAATAGACCACACTCCGGGCCAACACTGGTATTGATTTGAATCTCCCGTCGGAAAACATGATACCAGGGGAACTCCTGTAATTCAAAGTGCGGCACACCGAAAACAAGCAGTTTGCCGCCGTGTCCCGGCAGATGTGCGGCGGTCTTCAGTGAATCTACATCGCCCACCGCCTCGACCGCGAAGTCAACCATCTTCCCGTTAGTTAATTCTTTGACAGCTTTAACTACATCTTTTTTCGAGGCGTCTATGATATGGCCGGCTCCGTAGCGTTTGGACCATTCCAAACGCCAGTCGAGCAAATCGGTTGCAATAACCATACTTGCTCCCATCAGCCGCAGTATATGTGTGAATATCAATCCCATTGGTCCTTGGCCGACTACGACGCATCTTTGGCTGTTCACACCATCGTATTGCGTAAGTGCTCGAAGCACCGTGGCAAGCGGCTGGGCAATAATCAGCGCCGCAGGGTCGGGCGCATCCTGCGGCAGGCGAGCAATGGCACCAGGTCGAGAGACAATGTACTCGGCGAAACCATAAGGGCCGTCAGGCAATGCCAGAACCAATTCCCCTTCTTCCCAACCGTCACAGCGTGATTCGACTATTGTGCCGATGTTCTCGTGTCCGGACCAGCCAATGGGATTAGGAAAATCACCGTCACCCCAGAAACCTTTACCGAGATACTGGCTTATGTTACTTCCACAAATAGCAACATAGCTGCATCGCACCAGAACCTCGCCCTCGGCCGGTTCGGGCGTTGGAGCGTTGTCCAGCATCGCAATTTTTCTTGGCTCTACTATCTGGATTGCTCTCATAGGTAACCTTACAGTCACTTAGACAAATCGTAAACAGGCTGTTTTACATAAACATTACCATAATCTTTTTGGCTATCGATACAAAAATATTTTACAAAATAAAGTCAGGGATACTGGAGAATGGTAATGGGAGAATAAGGCAGAACAACACCTTTCTTGCCCGGCTTATCTAATGATGTAATCATTTGCCTTAATTTGCCAATATTATTTATCAGCTTTACCTGCTTTGGGTAATATGAATATAAATCATCTTCCGACAAATGCGTACTATATATAATTTCAGTCAGAGCCGAATCATAATCGGCATTTAGTTTATGTCTTTCTTTAAGCATTTTCTCATCCAATAACCAGCGATGGTTTCCTAAGCCCTGGCGGCAGGATGTCAGCATAATATATGTTCCATCTTCTTTAATAACTGTTCGTGTCTGCGTTAGAGCTTTTAAGGTTTGAAGGAAGTTCAAATCAAAGGGTGAGCTGCTCGCTATGCAAAAGTCTGCTTTATAAGACAACTCGGCAACAGAGGCCTGTAACGATAAGCTTACTCCTTCTCTATGCGCTTTAATCCAATCTCCGCAATACAGGCCGATTATTTCCTGTTTGTAATTCAGTACCGCGTTAACCAGAAAATCAATGCCGACTTTGCCGGCTGATTCTTCAGTATCATTTCTCCACTGGTTATCAACCTCTCCGAATTCGCCTCGTTTCAAGCTGTGATTATTAAATATCCATTCCAAACCGGCACAGCCCAGAAATAATATTTTAGCCCCTCCGGAAACACCGGCGCCGTAGTGAGGCTCAATTGTCCCGATAGCAATTTTCAAATCGGCTTCGAGAATTAATGGATTTATTAAGATAGGACTTCCCAGTTTTGTTGTGCCCAGGTTTGTCAGCTCACCTTCGCAATCATGATTGATGATTCTGAAATTCTTAAATCGAGGCCCTAATTTCTCTTTAAAATTGTACTCTTCCATATCCTTATGGCCACCGTTGGCAAAGAGAAAGGTGACGTTTTCATCGGCAAATCCTGCCTGCCCCAATTCATCGACGACAAGCGGGGCAATAAAAGAAGTATCTAAAGGGCGTGTGGCATTTTCCAGGATTATTAACACATTGTTTTTGTCTTTGGCAATTTCAGAAATAGGCGCATTATCAAAAGGATTTTTTATAGAATCCAGAATCTGCTGATCATTTAATGGTTCTATGTAGGGAGGTATCAGCTCGGTAATTTCTGCATTCGAAAATATCGGCAATTCTATAATTGAATTTTCATAGGGAATATTAATTACGTTTTTATTTTTTCCCTTTTTGTCCAACATCTCAGCTCAGGTCTATCAACAGCTTCCTCACAATTCCTTCGATATCCCCGGCTGGGGAGCCGGGTAGATTCCGTCCGGACTGGTGTGGATTGGGGCGGGGGTATCAAAGGTCATACTGTCAATGTCTTCAACGAACTGGAAGTCGGAGTTCAATGCCTGGTCCCACGTAATATATTTTCCTGTATGGGTTGCTGCGCGTCCCATTATAGCCGCTACTTCCGCTTCACCTGCCCGCCGGGCTTCGTTATGCGGCTTGTCCTGCCGGATAGCATCCAGAAGCAACTGCCATTCGACGCGGTAAGGATTCGGGTCATCCCGGCCGAATTCCCAGACGAGATTTGCCGGGGCCATGTCGTGGCTCTTGTAGATCTTCGGCTTGGGCTGGCCGAGCGTTGCCATTATTACGGCTGAGCCTTGTGAGCCGTGGGCGTAGTCGGCATAGGTGTTCCAGCAGCCATCCATGTGACGTGAGAAGGCAAAGAGCTTTGTACCGTCAGCAAATGTATATTCCACTGTGTAGTGGTCGAACTGATTACCAGCCAACGTGTAGCAGCGGCCGCCCATTCCCTGGGCCGATACCGGCCAGGCCCCTTTTGCCCAGCAGGCCACATCTATGTTGTGGCAGTGCCAGTCGATGAAGAATCCGGACGATACCCAGGTGAAGCTGTTTGGATGCTGAAGCTGGAAGACCAGCTCGTTGACGTTCTCGGGCCGGCGCGGGCAGTGGACCGGTCCGTGCACACGATATATCCGAAGAGTGTGCACCTGGCCGATTGCACCATCATGAATCCGATGTATCAGTTCTTGCCGCGCTTTGGAGTGGCGCCACATGAAGCCTACGCCAACCTTCAGATTTTTTCGCTCGGAGGCCTCGGCGGCTTTGAGCCACCGGCGGACGGCGGGCGCATCTGTTGCAAAAGATTTCTCGGCAAAGACATTAATGCCTTTTTTGACGGCGTACTCAAAGTGGGCAGGGCGAAAGGCTGCATGAGTTGTTAACAGTACAACATCTCCCGGTCTCAGGCAGTCGATTGCCTTTTTGTAGGCGTTGAAACCGGCAAATTGGCGTTCGGGCGGAACGTCAAGTTTGGCTTGAAAATTCTTCTTGAGGTTATTCAGGCTGCTTTGGAGGCGGCTCTCGAACAGGTCGGCCATGGCATAGAGCTTCACCGGGCCGCCGGTGGCTGAGAAGGCGTCGGCGACTGCACCTGTGCCGCGGCCCCCGCAGCCCACCAGGGCCAGTCGTATCGTATTTCTCTCGGCGGCGTAAATTCGTGGTAAAGCAATGCCTGTGAGAATCGAACCGGCGACTACTTGTCCACTGCCTGCCAGGAACTGTCGGCGAGAAGGTTTATCCGGTTTTGTTCGCGATGACTCAGAAGTTTGATGTTTGATTTGTCGTTTCATTATTCCTCCTTAGAAAAAAGCTCAAGGCATAAAAAAGCAATAATATCCAGTTACAATACGAATCAACATTTATCAAATCAAATAACTATTCTATCCTCCGTGCCTTTTGTGTGCAACAGTATTAAACGATCATTATGTATCGGTGTTGTGGGTATCTTTTTTAATTCATCGTACAGCGGACAGATATGTGCTCAATGCATTCACATTATTGATAAAGGTTCGACAGTCTATAACTCTGCGTGTGGGATTATCCTGTTCATCGTTTCTCAGCCGGCCGTTTTCCACCCAGCGGCCTTGTTCGTCAAGTTGGTCAATGATCAATTTGGTTCGAACCGTCAGGCTCTGGCTCAATCGCGGTGCGCCTACCTTCTCTGGCCGCTTCAACTCGACCGGATCCATTGCTTGCAGACGCTCATACTCCCGGGCAATGCTCTCAACTCCGTAGTAGGTCTTGAAGGAATAGTGGGTGGGCATATCAGCATCGCTATAGGTAAGCTTGTAGTCTTCTCTGGTGAAGTAGAGCGGCTTGTTGGTCTTTAGCTCATAGAACCGGGCCAAACGACCATCCGGCAACCGGGAGCGGCGCAGGTAATCCATAGCTCGGGGCAGTGGTTCAAGATATTTTTTCTTGCCGGTTGCGCGACAGAGCTCCAGCAATGTCCTCATGACGCCTTGTGACTCGCCGCCTGTGACAGCGGGCGGCTCGAACTTTCGGGCCCAGGCCGGGTGCATGTCTGCATTATACTGCTGAGCCCATGCCGGCTGTGGCTCGGGCATCTGGGCCCGCAGGATGAAATCTCCTGCTTTTTCCGAGGAAGCCTGGTATCTTGTCTCGCCATAAATCTCAAATGCTTCAAGCATAGTGGCGATGGTGTCGGCAATGGTGTTGTCGTTGAAGGTATAGAAACTTTTGTAGTCGCGTTTCGGAAAGGTCCACGGCCACGAATCCGGATAGCCGGCCTTCTTGACCGGAAACCTGGCCGGGTCGGGAGCGTTACTGAACCGCTGTGGCCAGGCGCCGTTGGGGTATTGGACTTTCAGTAGAGTCGAAAGAGCAAACTCCGTAGCCTCGTGGATTTTCTCGTCCTTGAAATCCAGCGCCCGATCGACGCGCATCAGTAGCCGAACCGCCGACTGCGTGTTGTTATCATCCAGAGTGCTGACATTTCGTGCCCCTTCCTTATATGGTTCAGTTCGATATGCATAGCGTTGGCGTCTTTCGGGATCAAACTCGATGCGGTAGTCCCAGCCGCCGGAGCGAAGTTGGCCTTTGACAAGAGCATAGGCGACATCCCGAGCGGCGTCGAGATAGTATAAATCACCGGTAGCTTCGTAGGCTCTCAGATAGACCATACCCACGGAAGGTGTCCCTGGAGGTTGGACCCAGATCATTGTATCGGTTGCCGTACCTTCCCCCTCACGGCGTGACAGGTCTTCACTGTATCGCCACAAATAGCCGCCCTCGGTAGAGACTTGTGTGCGGAAGAAGTCGGTAGCACGACGCATGGCTTTTGCGGCCTTGTCTTTCAGCGCGACCTCGGCTGCATTTACAGAAAGAGGAAGCAGGCCCATAATCACGGTGCCAACGACCACAAGTTTGCGATACTTCATAATGATTACTCCTCTAATGAATTAACGTTCAACAAAGTCAACAGCACATCTTTACGTTCATTGAAAAGCTTAGTCACCCTTGCTATTGAGGAACCTGTATAAACTTATTGTATTATCTTAGCAGAATGAATGCCATAAAAACCTTTTAATCAATGGCTTCGCCGATTGATGTGAAAATAATTCAAATCCGGATGTCCGTCTTGGCCAATTCCTGTTCTTTATGGTATCATCTCTGGGAGTTTCAGGAAAATCGGAAGAAGATTTCTCTTTAAGACGATTGAAAATGCAAAATAGAAATAGCCAGGCAGATTGGAAGGTACTCAAGGATGGGACGTTTAGGATTTCTTGACTACGCGATTATAGCCACCTACATGCTTTTTGCCCTTGGTACGGGGATTTACTTTTCTAAAAGGGCATCGAAAAACTCGGAGAATTACTTCCTCGGCGGCAGGTCCTTCCCCTGGTGGATGATTGCTGTATCGATGGTCGCTACAAGTTTCGCATCGGATACGCCGCTGGTAGTGACAGAAATAACACGTACGGACGGACTTCAACGAATCTGGTGGATATTTGCCGCCGTACTTACACTTATTGTCGGGATTTTCCTCTTTTCACGACTCTGGAGACGTGCGGCCATTATCACTGACGCCCAGTTCTATGAGTTAAGGTATGAAGGGAAGTCAGCGGCATTTCTGCGCGGATTCAGAGCGTTTTTCGCCGGCATCATACAGAACCTGCTCACCATCAGTTGGGTAATATTTGCTATGAGCAGCATTATTACAACTATGACAGACATACCTAAATGGTGGGCTGTTGGTATATGCACGGTCGTTGCGCTGGTATATGCGACCTTTTCAGGATTCTACGGGGTAGTGGTAACCGACTTTATTCAGTTTTTCATCGCAACCTTTAGCATGATCGCCCTTGCTGTGATCGCAGTAGTGAAGATAGGTGGACTTGGCCATGTATTAGATACGATAGCAGCCACTGAAGGTTACGGCCCGAAAACTCTTTCCATTTTTCCCGATTTTAAGAGCTTCGATCTCGATTTGGTAAAGTTGCTGATATATATCTTCGTGTTCTGGTGGATGGATGCCAGCGGCTATAACATGCAGCGTATGAGTGCTTGCAAGAACGAACGCGATTCGGTCCGGGCAACAATATTTTATGCAATCTTTCAGTGTTGCCGGCCATGGATATGGGTAGTTGTCGCGCTTGTATCAATCGTGCTTTTCCCCACTCTGACCGAACCTTATAATGACACGCACGCATACCCTCTGGTAATGAATGAATACCTGGGGTACGGCCTTAAAGGCCTGCTCGTTACAGCCTTTCTCGCCGCTTTCATGTCAACTATCGATACGCATCTTAACTGGGGAGCATCATACATGATGACCGATGTGTATCAGCGCTTCATCAAAAAAGATGCTACACAGCGACATTATATGATTGTGACCAAAATCGTTGTTGTTCTTTTGATGGCGGCAGGTGTCTGCATTGCTCTTTATATTGCCTGGCGACAACTTACCGTTTCAGCAGTGTGGGAATTTTTTGCATTCATGATAGTCCCACCGGGTATGATTAATGTCGCACGCTGGTTTTGGTGGCGGATAAATGCTTATACGGAGATAGCAGCACTTTCTCTCGGTCTGGTACTTGGGCTTGCCAACTCGTTCATTCTCAAAAATACTGTGCTGTTCGGATACCCCTGGCCTGAAATACCCTTTGAAATCAAGATTGCCTTTCTGACTGTTATCGTTGTAGCGATTAGCATATTAGTAACATTCCTCACGCCCGCCGTGTCGAAAGAAAAACTCGAAGAGTTTTATCGCAAGGTCCGCCCGGGCGGTTTCTGGGGGGTTCTTGGCAGTGACATTAGGGAACTGCCCGGTAAGGCATTATCTGTCTCTACGATAATTGATGTCGTAGGCGGAATCTTGCTCTGTTACGGTATCTCCCTTGCTATCGGTTATTCAATACTGTTGAAATTCGAAAAGGCGGGAATCTGTTGCCTGCTGGCTGTCATAGGAGGATTCATTGTTTTCAGGTGGTATAAAAAAGAGGTTAAAGTGCTTGCACAAAGCGGCGGTTTTCGGAATGTCCCGGAACAGAAAACCCAACAACAGGATTAATCCCATGAATATTTTTACCGGATTTCTTATTTTTTTTACTATTAATCAATTGATAAGTGAGCTGTATTTTCGAGAATAATATGATTTCCGCCGTGATATTCGATTTGGATGGTTTGTTGGCTGATACAGAGAAGCTCCATATGAGCGCCTATCAGACGGTCTTTTCTGAACTGGGATTCGAGTTGTCGGGCCAAGAGTACGCAAATCACTGGATTCGCTGCGGAAAAGGTACTGACGCATTCATAGCAGAAAAGAACCTGGCGGTTGACCCAAATGTTGTTCGCCGTGAGAAAGCCCGCCTCTATAAGAAGCTGGTGTCTTCAAGCGCTGAACTCATGCCGGGGGCGCGCGAACTGCTTTGCACACTGAAAGGAAAGAAGACGATGGCTTTGGCTACGTCTTCGCATCCGAAAGATGCACATGAAGTGTTCAAAGCGCTCGATATCGAGGATTTCTTTTCTTGTGTGGCCACTAAAGGCAGTGTGGAACGGGTAAAACCATATCCGGACATTTTTCTCCATGTCGCAAATGAAATGAACACACTGCCAAAGAATTGCCTTGTGATCGAAGATGCAGAAAAGGGAATCTTAGCAGCAAATGCGGCGGGTATGAAAAGCATAGCCGTACCAAACATACATACAGTGAGTAATGACTTCTCGAAAGCTGATTTTGTCGTGAACTCGCTTGAAGAGGTCAGTTACGAATTGATAGATAAACTGTAGAGACAACACTCAACCGTGCACAACTTTTTTCGTGAACTTAATCCGGAAAACCAGGAACAGCCGGCTCTTTGCCTCTACAATATTATTTTTCGAGGGGGAGCTAATTTGGTCGAAGCTGCATGTTGTGAGACCCTGTGCCGGGTTGAATCGTAATAGTCTGCTGTTCAGACAGCGAACGTAGTTCCGTTTTACCATCGACGGAAAAAGAAACCTTTGTACCAAGTTTCTTCTGGTATCGCTCTGAAAGCTCTAACGTCCACCTGGAAGGATTACCGGCAAAGCGCCGACAGTAGTGAGGGTCGTAATTGAAAAACATCTTAAGCCCACTGGTCTGAACAATATCTATCCGACTATGGAGGTAGGCGCAATACTCGTTAAAACCCATCCACCGCTTATTTTTGTTGGACTCAATCCAGTCCCTTTTTCTCAGGTCGATACGCCGTTCTCCGACCACCTTCGCTGAAAGCATTGCTGCTGTCGGAGTCTGCCTGAGGTTCTTTATAGAGCTGGTGATTTCTGAGTTTGTCTTTTTGACTAAATCCAGATCGTGACAAGAGAACTGTTCAGGGTACATCTTAGGGATACTAAACTGAATGTTGTAGTCGGTACCGATATAGTGCCATCGACCAACACCATAGCCTGCGATTGCCGCCAGACGCCCGTTATCATGTTCGAGGCTCTTGCCGGGACGGATAGTTACTGCCAGCGGAGTCACCCCGAATTGTCTTTCGATGGCATTGCGTCCGACCTTGTAGAGAAAAAGCATATCGTTCGAGGGCACAGGTCTGTCGCGGCGTTCGTCATAGGTTTCCTGATACCAGTCCCCGTGGGCTCTTTCTCCATCGATTGGCGCATCCCACCACGGGCCGGGCGGAGACTCCAGGTCCCAAGTCATGTGCGTCCACACCCGATGAGCCTGAATTTCGAACACACCGCGCCGGAGACCTTCGTCAAGTCCCTCCTTGGTGGAGCCATAGTCCTGCACGTTACCAAACGGATCGGTAAACTTATCAATAGTCCATGGATTTTCGACCATTCGTGTCACCGGGTTGGCATAACCGGGCGTGACGTTCTGAACCATTACAAAACCGTATTTCTCCAGCGGTTCAACCAGGTACTTGATGATGTCCTCTTTACCTGGCGTTGGATAGTGCCACCTCAGGCTATAGGCATGTTCCGAGGCCCCCATGTCGTCCATAATAAAGATGAAGGCGTTCTCGAAATTATCGTTGAACAGACCATATCCGATGCTGTAAACCAGCGCTTTTCTAAAAAGCTGCCTCATTACAGAAAACTTGCCAAACCAGTCGCGGCCGCCGCCAATCCAGACCGCTTTAGTCTCTTCACTTATGTCCCGCACTACAAGTTGTGGATATTTTCCTATAGTTCCAAGCACAATCGTTTTGGGACGTTCGGTGCAGCGGACAACGCGTAACTCGGACTGGATCTCAGCGTTCACAACCTTTCCAACTGCACCGGTAGTAATGAAGTGCTCTCGGGATATTTTCAATGCGGCTTTTGTGCTTCTGTGCGTCTGGTCTGAAACGCCCTGATAGTCAATATCCAGGATATCAGACAGTTCGGGAATTGCGATGTGGTCAAACAGGGCTATTAGGCTAATGCCATACTCTTCTACGGCACGGCGAACGGTCTCGTAATTAGCGGAAAATCCTTCCAGACAATCCGGATCGGCCATCCATATAAGGCAACTATAATTCGGTTCTGCGATGCCGTTCAGGAATCGGTTTATCTGAAGCCGTTGCTGGTCGAGACGCAGGATATCGAAAGGAATACCCCATATCTTGAGCATAGTAATCACGTCACGGAAGTCTTTATTTGACTCAAACCTTCGACCGCCGAGTTGAGTCTGCTCATCGATTCTGTAACTACCCGGGTCGTTCCACTGGTTGCCAATAATCACCAGCACTCGATAAGGTCTTGGAACAGACCGGCTGGAATTTTCTACAATCGCATCACTAACAGCTACTGCCAGCAGCAATGCAAGAGTAAAGGCGACTATCAGTTTGGTTCGCATGGTTGTCTCGGTGATAAATTCCATCATAATTGCAACTGAACGGCTCGTCCTGCTTTTATGAAACTAATTGTACTATCCTGGCTCCTTCAATACCACAGGAAATCTTCTCAAGTTTTCGTGCTGAATAGAAACTTTTTTTGACTGATAACAGCATTTCCTTATTATGATGATGGTTACTGACGCAAATATCAAATATATGTCTATTTTTCCTTTACAAATAGCCCAAAAAACATACTATAACATTGTTTTAGGTATTGGTCTTATCTGGCTCAGCGGTAGAGTTGGAAGTAGAATAGAAATGAATCTTTAAGGAGAAAAGAATATGAAAAAGTGGGTACTCGCAGTCCTGTTAGGAACCTTCCTTGCAACAGGACTGGGCGGCTGCAAGAAGGGTGGGTGAGGATCTGCCCAATACTGTGCACATGTTGTGCGCTTTGAAAAGACTTACAATAACTACAACCATATCCCTTATCAATATTTGACCGGGGAGGAATTACTTCGGAATTAGGTCAGTGACAATTTGGGAGGAGAATTACTATGCGAAGACCTTTTCTATTGACAGCGATGGTCGTCAGCGTAATCTTTGGCTCTGAGTGCATTTTGGCCCGTGAAATACACATCTCAAAAACGGGCAATGATTCAGCATCCGGCAGTCTTGCCGGCCCATATCTGACTATCAACAAGGCCGCATCTGACGCTATGCCCGGAGATACCGTGACTATCCACGCCGGAACTTATCGCGAATGGGTCAAACCTGTTCGTGGTGGTACTGATGAAAACAGGCGCATCACTTATCGATCAGCACCCGGCGAAAAAGTCATCATCAAAGGTTCCGAACGCATAACCTCCTGGACACACGACGCCGAGGGTGTTTGGAAAGTCGAACTACCTAATTCATTCTTCGGTGAATACAATCCCTATGCCCTTGAACTTTCGGGCGGTTGGTTGAACTATGGCAAGTGGCATCATCGAGGAGATGTCTATTTCAACGGTGAGGCCTTCTATGAAAAAAAGACGGCACAGGAGGTAAAAGACGCCCCTCATAGCTGGCTTTGCCGGGTGAATGAAAAAGTAACGACCATATGGGCGAATTTCGATAAAGCCAATCCCAACAATGAGCTGGCCGAGATCAACGTTCGTGAAAGCCTTTTTATGCCGGAGATTTCCGGCCTTAAATACATCACCATCGATGGCTTGGACTTTATGCACGCGGCTGCAAATTGGGCGCCGCCGGTCCTGGAATTGCAAACGGGCGCTGTCGGCCCTCGAATGGGCAAGCACTGGATTATCGAGAACTGCACGATTACCAATGCCCGTTGCGTTGGCATTGTTCTGGGACATGCGCCGGGTGTTGATTATAGCGACATCGATGCCTATGGAGATCATATCATTCGAAACAATATTATACGGCGATGCGGGCAAGCTGGTATTGCCGGTCAAAAAGGAGCTACCCGCTCAGTCATCTCCGGCAACCTCATCGAAGACACGAATTATCGCAGAGAATTCGGAGGTTGGGAAACCGCCGCGATTAAGTTTCACAATAGCGTGGACACCATCATTAGCGGTAATCTGATTCGTGGTGTGTTTCGGCAAATGCAGGGTGCTTTCGGGATTTGGATGGACTATGCTAACCAGGGCATCCGGATAACCGGTAATGTCATCTACAATACTGAAGCCGCCAACGTTTTCCTGGAGATGAACCACGGCCCTATTCTGGTGGACAACAACATCCTCGTCGGACAGCCAACCAGAAGTAATTCCGAGGCTACGGTGTTCGCACACAACTTGTTTGTAGATTGCGGTTACGAGTACAGTCCCGACACCAAACGCCGTTCCCAATTCTACAAGCCGCATACCACACAAGGGATTGGAAGTAAAACCGGCACTGCCCAGGATGATAAGTGGTTTAATAATATCTTTATCAGACAGGGACTCGACCAGGTAAAAACGGCTTCGGGCTATACTTCGGATTACAATGTTTTCCTTGAGGGAGCAAAGCCAAGCTCATTTGGCGATGAGAACAGTACCGTTGATTCTTATGTCACGGACTTTACCATCAAAGATCATTCACTTGGAACCACGATTACATTTTCTATAAATAATGCACCATTCCGTATGAACGGACCGCAGGTCAATGCCGGGCTGGTTGGTGTTTTTCCAACTGTCGGGCAAACTATCGAGGACCGTTACGGCCATCCCATCAAGGTGGATACAGATATTAATGGCAGAAAGTATTCACAACCGGTCGCCGGGCCGCTTGCAGACCTTAAGCAGGGGCTTAACACTATCGTATGGTCAAGCAAGCAGCATTAGAGAAACCACACAACATGCTATGCCTTTATTTACGTTTGCCTGCAAGAATATAGTCAAGTCCAAACATGTGGCTTTTCACTGCAGAGGGATTAGCGCCCAGGATAGTCACCTGGAGTTTGTTTTTGCCCCGCCGAAGACGACACGTTGGCAGCTTTACTTCGGCAGCAATAACTGATTGATTATAGAGATCCAGCGAATCTATTTTTGTCTCTGAATTTACTGAAATACGTACAATGCCATAATCAACAGCCTTTGTAATGCCGAGGGTCACCTCATAGTCCCCTGTTTCTTCAACGGTGAACTCCACAACCAGGTTGTCCTGTTTTTTGCCATTTCTCCACCACAATTGTCGGTTATTACTCCATCTGAAACTGGGTATGTTCTGGATTTCTGTGGTCCCTCCGGATCGTACCGTAATCGGCAATGTCTCACCTTCAATAGCATTCTTGACGCGTCTGGGCTTGATGATATTTTCGAGGGCTCGGGGGATTGGACGTTTTGCTTCCTCTGGAGCAGGTTTGACGTCCCACGTTGCGGCTGGCCTTGCATACCAGAAGGTGGCCGGGGCATAGTTCATTTTGGTTTTGGCCCAATGCCATAGTTCCATATCGAACCGGATAGATTTCCGGAAGGGAATCGCATCCAAAGAACGGTACCGGGAATTGACTGTAAAACCGGGCACCAGGTTGCCGTCACCGCTTGGTTGTGCATGGAATGCCGATTCGAAAAAGTTCGGATTGCACCAGGCATAGCCGTAATAGTCTTCCGTACCGGTTCCTATATGTGACGGAAAGGATTCCCCGTCCACATAGATTTTCTCGTCGCCCTCCCCCCACCAGGTATTGGCGGTGTTGAATAGTGTCAGAACATCGCCGACATAAGTACCCAGGCCTTTAACGGTAATCCAGTTTAAATCAAAAGCTCCGTGGTCTTTGGATTTGTCATTAGACTGCGTTTCAATGCCAGTCCATTGTTTCCAGGCTGCATGGAAATGGCACGAACGATTGTTCCAATCACACGGGCCACTGAGGACTTTTCCGAGGGTCAGTTCAACCGGTTTGGAACCAAGGTTCAATATATGAATCTTTGCTTTTTTCTGAAACGGCATAATCCAATAGCACGAAAGTGTATTGTTTTTGGATACATTT
>CAZWME010000015.1:0-19564 GCA_964634515.1 uncultured Pirellulales bacterium
GATTTGGTAATCTAATTAAAGCAAAAGTTTATACTGACTTTGATATCGTATATATGGAGGATTCCGGATGAAGTATTATCTTCTAACGTGTGTTTTGCTGCTGTTGTGTTTTCTCTGCTGCCAAAGCCATGCCGGTGACTATGTTTTCACTGTCCGCGGCGGGAAGACTTATCTGAATGGCCACGAATTTCTGGTCAAAGGCCTGCGATGCTCCAATGCGCTTATTTCCGATGAGACCACCGATGAGCTGATTGCCAATCTCGATACGTTTGCACGATACGGTGTCAATACTGTTAGCGTTTTTTTTATGGGTTCCAGGTTTGGCGATGTTAAAGGCTACCGAGAAGATACCCGCCTGAATCCGGTTTATGCAGGGCGTATGGGCAGAATTATCGCCGCAGCCGACAAAAGGGCAATGGTGGTCTTGGTTGGATGTCTGTATTGGAGCACGTCAAAGGCCAAATGGGAAAGCTGGACACAAACCCAGGCGAACCTGGCGGTTGCCAATACGGTTCGCTGGCTTAAAGAGCACGACTATCGAAACGTCTTTATCGACGTTGACAACGAAGGCATGGCCCGCAAAGCAAAGGATTTCGATAATAGAAAGATGGTCATAGCTGGCAAGGCCGTGGACCCGACCTTTGTCATCGCCACGAATTTTCACGGCGAACCGCCGCCTGAAGCCGACCTCGGTATCCACCACTCGAAAAAAGACCCCGGTAAGCCCTATATCGAAAGCGAGGCCACACCGTCTAATGCCCCGGGAAACTATTGGGGAAAATACAGCAAGGTAGATGGTTACTACAATTATATAAACATCGGCCTCTACAATGAGGATATGAAGGCCAACCAGATTCAAAAAACCAATGATCATTTATTAAACGGGATGGGATACATGCTGGCCGGCACATGGCTCCAGTGTGTCCCGCCCTATGGCCCAAATCTCAATCCGGGCGGCTGCGGCACAAAAGATGACCCCGGCATTCGGTGGTGGCTCGAGTATCTTCGCGATAAATACGGCCCATACGAACCACCGTCATCTCGCCTTAAAACAGTGGGACTCTGGGACCGGTTTGAAAAAACCATCACTAATCCGAAAACTTACAATGACCCGTACCGTGATGTCATGCTGGCTGTGACATACACAAGGCCCGATGGAAATAAGATCGAGTTTTGGGGATTCTATGACGGTGGCTCCCGTTGGATCATCCGTTTTATGCCCGACCGGCCGGGACTCTGGCGATACGAAGCCCGGTTCTCCGACGGTTCACCCGGAATCTCGGGCAATTTCCAATGCACCGAATCAGACATTCCCGGGATGATTTCAAAAGACCAGTCAAATCCTCTATGGTTTGGATATAAAGGCGGAAAACATCTGCTCATAAGAAGTTTACATGTGGGAGACCGTTTCTTCGCCGCCAACTGGCCCGAAAAAAACAGGAAACTTTTCTTGAAATGGTTCCAGGAGCAGGGCTATAACATGCTATCTATCGCCAGCCATTATTTGAACCGCGATTCCGAAGGCAGAGGTAAAGGTTGGCAGACACCTGACCTCTGGGACGAGGAAAACCAAATCCCCAATCCTCGACAATATCAGAAGGCCGAGGCCATCCTTGATTCACTCGTTGCCCGAAAAATTTTGGTATTTCCTTTTGCCGGCTTTTTCGGCAGGGATTCCAACTATCCCACTAATCCTACCGACCAAAGCCTGTATATCAAATATACCCTGGCCCGTATCGGCTCGTATTGGAATCTTTTTTTCAACCTCGCCGGCCCGGAACCGCGCTTGAAAGGCAGACCGTTTCTTAACGATGACCTGGACCGTCTGGGAACCGAGATACAGAATCTTGACGTGTTTGGCCACCTGCTCTCGGTTCATAATCGCACCGGTGATGATGACTTCAAAGACAAGGATTATACCAGCTATGGCACACTGCAGGGCCCGAAGACGCTCGATAGGAAAAAGCTCAGACACGGCCTTCTTAAAAATCATCACCCTCGTAAACCTCTTTATGCTCAGGAAACCTTATGGGCGGGTAACAAGTATCACCCGAAATATACATATGACGACCTGCGCAAAAATGCCTTCGTCCTGATGATGTCTGCTGCAGCAATTAATTATGCGGATATGAACGGTAACTCGTCTTCGGGTTTCAGCGGAACAATGGATATGGTACAAAAAAATCAAAAGGTTCATGATATTATCAAACACGTATGGGATTTCTTCGGGACAATTCCATTTTGGCGATTGGGCCCGGCCCAGGATTTAGTTGACAATGGCTATTGTCTGGCCGAACCGGGCAGTCGGTACCTGGTATATCTGGAGTCCCCCGGAGCCGTCAATATCTCGATTGTACCGGGTAAATATTTCGTCCAATGGATCGACGCCTCTAACACTCATCGGCGCATCGACGGCAATCCAACGACAACGGCTCAGAATCTGAAATCGCCCACAACAGGTGATGACTGGCTCATATATCTTGAAAAGAAATGAACGGCTTCGAGAATCTCCTCATAACACTTGAAGTTTCACCAAATATTTGATATCATACCATTAATGTCTCTCGGTGACGTAGCTGAGTAATATAATATAAGGTATTTTAATAAACCGAATGAATAAGGAGTCCGGTGATGCGACAACAAAAGTCCAATTTCCCCACAATAGCAATTTTCCTGACCGTATTGGTTATCTTCTCAGGCAGCGCTATCGCAGTTGGCAAAGCGAAAACGCGAAGGAAACCCAACACCCTGACAGACAAGCAAATCAAGCAGGGCTGGAAGCTGCTATTCGACGGCAAAACGCTGGCCGGCTTCAAAGGTGCAACCAACGACAAGGTCCTGAATACCTGCTGGAAAGTTGAGAAAGGCCAAATCTTCTGCACAGATCGGGACACACGCCCGGATAAACTCGGCGGAAGTATCGTCACAAAAGACCAGTACAGTAGCTTCGATTTCAGGATCGATTACAAGCTCGACCCCGACTTTGGGCCCGGACACGTCAACAGCGGCATCAAATACTTCGCATACCCGAAAACAGAGCTGGGCCTCGAATACCAGATCTTCGATCACGATGCTAAAGTCGAAGGTCCCCATGCCCTGGCGGATCTCTATGATATCCTGGCCGCAAAAGAAAGACCCGCCAAACCGAGAGGAAAGTGGAATAAAGTGCGGATAGTCTCAAAAGGTAACAACGTCGAGCACTGGATCAACGGCAAAAAAGTCCTTCAGTTTGAAAGGGGCAGCGAAAAATTCCGTAATGCCGTCGCAAAGAGCAAATTCAAAAACCGCGATAAATTCGGCGAACTCAAACAGGGTTACATCCTCCTGCAGGACCACGGCGGCGGAACAGCATTTAGAAATATAAAAATCAGACCACTAAAAGATTAATTCCCGCCCCGCCGATATTATGTAATTCGCAGTGCCCTTACTTTTGTAGGGGCGGTTCGTGAACCGCCCTTTACACATTTTGCTGTATGGGCTTCTTCGTGAACCCACCTCACTACATATCTGTCCCATTGCGTTGTTCCATGTAGGGGCAATCCTACGTGGTTGACCGGATTCGTAGGATGGGCTTTAGCCCATGCGGTCCCTTGTCATTCCTGTGAAACTTGTCCCTTCGTGAAAGCGGGGAACAGGAATCCAGTTTTAATTTTTACTCTGTAATTATGCTACAAATTGTCATTGCGAAGGAGCCGTTGAGCTTGTCCTCGATGTTAGCTCACTTGCTTTTCTGTCGGGGACGGCAATCTTCAATTCTAACTCAACACTCAAAACTCAACACTAATTTCCAACCACAACTCATTCAAAAAATGTTCCGGATACCTTTAAGTCCCCAAATAGATAAATATTACTAAATTCTCTATTTGTTCCGACCGTTGGTTCGCCGAAAAGGTAACCGCTCTGGTTCAGCGATTTGTTATGTGGCGATCTATCCGAGCGGATACTCGCTGTCATCGCCAACGGATTTCAACATGTTTTTCATATCTCCAATTTGCTTGGTGTGAATGCAAGATACCGTTTCATATCAGTCTCCTTTGCGGCCGGAACTATGTATATATCGTTTCCAGATATACCCGCTTTCGAGTCATGCTTCCAGATAACACGCCGCTGCCGCATTCTCAATTTGCTATTCAACGGCAGGCGTGACCGGCGTCAGTCCGGTCGACGCGGTGGTTCGACGCTCTTCAATTTGGAACTACCGTTTCTGTCGATACTGGCCAAGAGGTTCCGTCCGGCAGTCGCCACGAACGTGCGCGTCCAACTAGCGCGGGAGTTACCGCCGGATCGCTTAGATTGAAGCGTCTGCCCGTGCGAATTTCATCGGCGTGCAGAGCAAGAAATTCCTTCCATGCCTTGCGTAGTTCGAGCCGCTCGGCGCGGCTCAGATCGGTACGACCGGAGTAACTGCCTGTGGGTACCTCCAGCACGGTTTGCAGAGCGTCGAGGGCAAGGGGGTAAAGGCGCGCCTCCGCGAGCCGATCCGCCCACACGGACAGTAAATCGAAACCGGCGCCCAGAGTTTGTGCAGCGTTGCTAGCCTCCCGAAGGAGCCATTCGTGTTGCTCCGTTGCGATAAGATCGAGCAGCGGACGCAGGAATCTTGAATCCCCCGACATTCCGGCGGCGGCACAGGCGGCCCGGCAGACGCCCAAGTCCTTGTCTTCGAGTCGTTCCAGAACGAAGTCTCTGTATTCCGGAGGAATCGGCTTCGGGATAGAGCGGACCGCGGCCTCGCGAATCGGGAACCAGCTCGATATGCCGAAAGCCTCCAGAAACTGGCGGTAACGTTTGGGCCGGGGGGACGGATCGTTTCGGAGGACGTGGAAGTAGAGCAGGATCTCGGCATCGCCGGAAACATGCTCACCGAGAGAGTACCCACGGGTGCGAAGGGTGTCCATGGTCCGCAAGAGTTCGCGAATTGGTTGTGGTGTGTCGAGGATGTTGTCTTTCGGATCGGTTCGATTCTTGTGTGTTGGGTTCCTGGCTTTGTTGATGGACGCGAGAACCGCGGGGGCGTCTTCCTTTATACCGACGGAGGTGATCATGAAGGCTCCGGCTGCAGCGGTCGGGAGGTCTTCGCTTGCAAGCAATTTCGCTGCAAGAACACGGACGTCAGGGATAAGTTTTTCGTCCCAGGCTCGTTCCACGAGCCTGCCGCGGATGCTCAGTTGAGGTCCTTCCTGAGTCGATATGTAGTGGGACTCGGGATAGGGCAGCCGATTGTTGAGCGTGTCAGCAGCCTTGAGTGTCACCTCTACGTCAGGTTGTCCAGCGAGTTGAATCAGGGTCTCGGTTGCTTTGACTGTCGGGATCCGCCCAAGGCCTTCAAAAGCTCGCAAGTCTTTATTGCGGGCCCGGTTTGCCAGGATATCCAGGTAAACCGGATGTCTCAGGCAACGGAAATCTGCGTAAGGGGGGGATCGCTCGCCCCAAAATTTGTTCGGCCAGTCCGGTAATTCCGCCATCTCGCTAACGATTCGTTCTGCTTGCTTGGCATTGGGCATGCGAAACGTAATCGTGGTCTCACCAACCGGTCGTTTGCGCTCGCCTTCCTTCCAGCCGAAATCATGGGTTGCACGGATAGTGTAAACACCCGGTTTGACGATGTCGCAGTAGCGCATCAGCGGCAACGACGTCGTAAACTTCTCGCCCGGCTTGAGCGTCTTGGGGCCACCCATGCCGCCCATGCACATAGGCGAAGGATCTGGATCTTCAGCCGCTTGTCCAGCTTCATCTGTCGTGGTGACCTTGAACCGCAGATGCCGGCTTGCTCCTCGATAGTCGCCGCCCCAAGAAGCCTCGAACGGTGTGTCGCCCGTGTTTTGGAGGACGAAATGCACGAGCACGTTCTCGCCGAGGAAGTAGTCGGGGCGGTCCAATTCGAGCGTTACCTTGGCGCCCTCAGGCACGGGTTGCGTGGCACTGCCGGCCCACATCGACTCGTCGTCAGCCCGAACAGGGAGCGCGCAAGGCATCAAAGTCAGGAAAAGCAGGCTGAGAATCGCGTGCAATTGCATGCTGGTTCGCAAACGCCTGCCTGAAGCTCGGTCATGGCTTCCATTCCGTTCAACCGATTGTTTGGTATCTTCAATCATATCTTTGAACCTCATTCGAGCAACTTTCTTGTCCTTTTCGTCGAATTTCTGTTTATATGGTTTCCGTACAACATCCCGAATTTTTTCCACTTTCCGCCTAACACGCATTTTTGCACCAAAGGCATCCTAATCCTTAAGCCACAAATCCCAAAGTTGCTCGCTCGATCGCTTAATCTAACCAATAATTACGCTATTGAAGTATCATATACAAGAGAAAATTGCGTTTTTTCGCGTTAAAAAAGGCAAAATGGCTGCAATTTTTCGTTCAAAAACGCTCACAGTTAAAAACAAAAATAAAATATTTCCAAAATTTTTATCTCCTTAATATAGAACGACTTACAGCCCCCAAGCCCCAGAAAATAGCAGAATTTTCGACTCAAATCTGCACACTCCTCTAATTATAGAGGGAGTGTTTTTTACTCCCTGAGTTTACCCTCGGGTGTGCTTACCTGTTTTTCTGCCGGGGGCCGGGCGCTACTTTTCTGACTCCGACGAGTTGTTTTGAATTTGAATCATTAGGATTTTGAGCTTGTTTAGGATTTAGATATTAGGATTTAGAGTTTATGAGCATCATTAGCATCGAGAATCCAACTTTAGCTCACTTTAGGCACTTTAGTCACTTTAGGCACTCTTTCAATTATACTGTATTCCCGATACACCTTTTTATGCAAAACAAAGCCAAAGTCAAGTCGGCCAAAATTAACGTAAGCTCTTTTCTGACAAGTAAATACGTGTATGTTGGACATTTGGTAATTCAGACAACAAAGCCAATTCAAAGCCAATTTAAGCCAATTAAAGCCAATCCAAAGCCAATTTGTCTAAAGGGGAAAAATTGATGCAAAGTCTTTATATACAAAGGTATATGAAGAAAATGCGGCTATGGACAAAAAAACAAACCCAATTCAAACCCAATTTAAGCCAATCGACGCGGAACGCTTGAATTTTCAGAAAATACTGAGTATTATTGACAAAAAGCATCTTTATGACAATTAAGGAGTAATAATGAAAAGTAAAGTGCACCAACAAACCCGGTTTTACATGGTTCTGACTTTCGTTGTTCCGCTATCGATTTGCTCAAATCTTCGGGCTGCCCCGAATCGAAAAAGCCTTGCCAGAAATTATGTCCCGAAATTCGAGAAGATACTTACAAAGAATATCGTTCCCTTCTGGTATTCCAAAAGTTTAGACCATAAAAATGGCGGCTATATAATCAACTTCGATATTAATGGTGAGCCTAAAAGAAACGAAGGTACAAAAATGATTGTTACACAGGCCCGTACGATGTGGCTCTTTTCCCGCCTGGCTCGGGCCGGCTATCGAGGCCAGGAATGCATCGAGGCCGCTGATATAGGATACCGTTTTTTGAAAGAAAAAATGTGGGATGCTGAAAACGGAGGTTTCTATTGGGAAGTTGACGCAACCGGCAATAAAAAGCTCAAACCGCTTAAGCATCTCTACGGCCAGTCTTTCGCACTCTATGCCCTCTCCGAGTATTATCTGGCCAGTAAAAAACAGGATGTCCTGGATTTTGCAATCCGGTTCTTTAATCTGCTGGAAGCTAAGTCTCACGACAAAATATACGGAGGCTATATCGAATTCTTTAACGAAGACTGGACGCCGGTCTCCGCTTCACAGAATTCTTATATGGGAACAGGGCCCCGCTGGAAGTTGATGAATACTCATCTGCATCTACTGGAGGCTATAACTACTTTCTATCGCGCCAGCCAACTTCCCCTGGCCCGCGAGCGACTTTTGGAATTAATCAACATCGAAACCAACACGGTCGTGCGAAAAAATATCGGCGCATGTACAGACAAATACCAGCGCAACTGGACACCGAGGCTGGAAGGCGACTTGGCAAGAGTTTCTTATGGCCACGACATTGAGAATATCTGGCTGGTTATGGATGCCTGTAATGCAGCTAATGTGTCGAACTATCCTTTCCTTGATTTATACCGAACCTTGTTCGATTATTCGCTAAAGTACGGTTATGATGAAGCCAACGGCGGTTTCTATGACAGCGGCCCTTTTAACAGCCCAGCCGATAGACGCAGCAAGGTCTGGTGGGTCCAGTCCGAGGTAATTGTCAGTGCCCTGTATATGAATCGCCTTACAAAAGACCCGAAATATCTTTCCATCTTTGAAAAGACCAGCGACTATATCGAAAAGAATATGGTGGATTGGGAAAATGGCGAGTGGCACGCCAATATCACGCCTGACGGGAGGCCCCGCGGCGACAAAGCCAATCCCTGGAAAGCTGGTTACCACAATGGCCGGGCCATGATTGAATGTCTTGAAATATTGAAATCGTTGAAGTGGAAAGACTAATCGCATCGCTGTGTGAAGCTTCCGTATATATCAGAGTCCTCGCGGATTGTAGAATTCTTATAGGAGGTTAGATTATGAACACAACTATCAAGAATAAATCCAACCGGGGATGGCGTGATATCCTGTTCGAAATAATTTTTGAAGCGGATACACCGGCAGGTAAATGGTTTGATATAGTTTTAATAATATGTATTTTGCTGAGTGTTTTAACGGTCATGCTCGACAGCGTTGGCTCTGTCAGGGAAAAACACGGTGATCTTCTATATGCCGTTGAATGGTTTTTTACTATTCTATTCACGGTTGAATATATTTTTAGACTGGTTTGTATCGGAAGACCAATCCGATACGCAGTCAGCTTCTATGGAATTATTGATGCGCTGGCGATACTTCCTACGTATATGAGTTTACTGTTCTTCGGCAGCCGATATCTGTCTGTTGTAAGAGTCTTGAGAGTCCTGCGTATATTCAGAGTATTGAAACTCGGTCACCATACCAAGGAAGCGGCTGAACTTAAAAAAGCTCTTTATGCAAGCCGTCGAAAAATCCTTGTATTTCTTTTCGTGGTTTTAAGCATAGTGGTAATCATAGGTTCGTTAATCTATTTGATTGAAGAAGAAGAAAACGGTTTTACCAGCATACCTCGAAGTGTATATTGGGCCATTGTAACTCTCACTACGGTTGGTTATGGTGACATTTCGCCGGTAACCGGTTTTGGTCAATTTTTAGCAGCTTTAGTAATGATTTTGGGATATTCGATAATTGCCGTCCCGACAGGAATTGTGACTGTGGAATTTTCGCGGGTTCATGCCGTTCAATCGAGCTGCCAGGCATGCCCGAATTGCAGTTCCGAAGGCCACGACCGGGACGCCAGGTTCTGTAAATATTGCGGAACAAAATTATAATGTTCGAGTACTTTTAGAACGGATAAAGAAAATTAACTCCTTTTGAGAGATAGAGTAACGAATGGTTTACTTAGAACTTGCCATAGCAGTAGTCGGATTAGTACTGGCCCTTTTTATCGGAAAATATATTTTCCGCAGGATGAAACGAAAGCAACTTTTAGTAATGCCGTTTCCAGATGAGTGGAAGCAAATCATACAAAAGAACGTACCCCTTTATAACCGGCTTCCGGATTCATTGAAAGAGCAGCTTCACGGTTTTGTGAATGTCTTCATTGCCGAAAAGAAATTCGAAGGTTGCGGCGGCCTGGAGATAACAGATGAGATTAAAGTCACAATCGCTGCTCAAGCGAGTATGTTGTTGTTGAATCGAAAAGCAAAATACTTTCCAAAACTGCGTACTATCCTTGTATATCCTCATACTTATGCAGCTAAAACAGTTTCTTCAGACGGCACAGTTATAATCAATGGCCAAAGTGTTCGTTTGGGTGAGTCCTGGCAAAACGGGCCGGTTGTTCTCGCCTGGGACAGTGTTACCGGCGGGACAATGAATATTGCCGATGCCCGAAATGTGGTACTCCATGAGTTCGCTCATCAGTTAGACCAGGAAGATGGTACATCTGATGGAGCCCCGGTTCTGGAGCATCGGTCCGGTTATATCGCGTGGGCTCGTGTTCTGAGTAAGGAATACGAAACCCTGCAAAGAAAGAAGAAAAAACACAGAAAATCTGTAATGAGTAAATACGGAGCAACGAATCCGGCCGAGTTCTTTGCAGTGGCGACCGAGACGTTTTTTGAAAAGCCCAAACAAATGAAAAAGAAACATCCGGAATTATATGATGAATTGAAAAATTACTATAAGCTGGATCCTGTTAAATGGTTTTAAAAAAAGAGTTCAAAATAGATACTTGCTTTTTCTGTAATTGGCCCCAACTGCTTTGAGTGAACTTAAATTATAAAGAACATCTTATTTATGTGAAATTATTGAGAGGGTACCTGATATGTCGAATTCGAAAAAATCTTCAGCGGTACATCGAGCAAAATTCCTTGGACGTCGTGAATTCATGGCGTGTCTTTCCGGCCTTGGATTGGGAAGTGCGGTTCTGTCTGAGGCTTTGTGGGCCAAGGTAGAGAACTCCGAGGAGAAGAAACTCACTAAAGAGATGCTTTCTGAAGCCGAGCATTTCATTGGGCTTGAATTTACTGATGAAGAGCGGGAATTGATGATCGACGGATTAAATGGCCGGTTGAAAAATTATGAACAGATTAGAGGGATTTCTCTGGATAACAGTGTGGGCCCGGCGGTTCAATTCAATCCTGTTGTTTCCGGCGTTCAGCCCGGAGGCAGGCAAAAGACGGTTAAGATAAGCAAGCCCAAGAGAAAAAAACTTACATCAGACCTGGAAGATGTAGCGTTTTGGACGGTTACAGACCTCGCCGGGCTGATTAAATCGCGTAAAGTCAGTTCGGTACAACTGACAAAGATGTATCTTGAGCGTCTGAAAAGATACGATGATAAGTTAAAGTGCGTTATCAGCCTGACGGAGGAGCTGGCTTTGGAACAAGCCAGGCGCGCCGACAAAGAGATTGCGTCCGGTCGTTATCGCGGCCCATTGCACGGGATTCCGTGGGGGGCCAAAGACCTGCTGGCGGTGAAAGGATATAAAACGACCTGGGGGGCTATGCCGTATAAGGAGCAGGTGCTTGACTACAATGCTTCGGTTGTCAAACGGCTGGAAAAGGCCGGTGCTGTATTAGTAGCGAAACTGACACTGGGGGCTTTGGCAATGGGAGACGTCTGGTTCGGCGGCAAAACACGAAATCCCTGGAATCCCGAAAAAGGTTCGAGCGGTTCTTCTGCCGGGCCGGCTTCTGCGACTTCGGCGGGACTTGTAGGCTTCTCGATAGGTTCCGAGACCCTCGGTTCAATTGTTTCACCTTGTACGGTTTGCGGGGTGACAGGTCTTCGGCCGACGTTTGGACGAGTCAGTCGAGACGGGGCGATGGCACTTAGCTGGAGCATGGACAAGCTCGGACCGATTTGTAGAAGTGTAGAGGATTGTGCGCTGGTTTTCCATGCGATCCACGGCCCCGATGGTTTGGACCCGACAGTGCGCGAGGGTGCAGCCTTTAACTGGGACCCGGCTCGAAGCATTAAGAAACTAAGAATCGGATATCTTAAGAGCGATTTTGAAAAAGATCGCAAAGACGAAAAATGGAAGGCCAACGACCTTGCGACTTTGGATAAACTGCGTTCGATCGGTATGGATTTGAGAGCAGTAGAATTGCCGGACCTCCCGATTGGAGCAATAAGGCTTGTTCTTGTAGTTGAAGCGGCGGCTGCGTTTGACGAGCTTACCCGAAGCAATCGTGATTCGCTGCTTGTCAGCCAGGGCAAAGGTTCCTGGCCGAATATATTCCGAACGGCACGGATGGTCACTGCGGTAGAATATATCCAGGCTAACCGCCTGCGGACACTTTTGATTAAAGAGATGGACAAGCTGATGTCGGATATTGATGTCTATGTCGCTCCATCGTGGGTTGGGAATAATCTTGCTCTAACGAATCTTTCAGGACACCCGACCGTTGTCGTCCCGAATGGATTCAAAGATAAGAATGAGCCGACCAGCATTACTTTTACAGGCAAACTGTATGGTGATACAGAAACTCTGCTGGTTGCCAAGGCATATCAGGATGCGTCAGCAATTCATACAAAACATCCTGCTCTTTGATGGGAAATCGGCTCAAGAGGATAAAGAATGCGAAGTTATTTTGTGGCAATTTCAATAATAGCGGTTTTTATTGGTTTTGGACTCTATCAGCAAAGTGCAAGTGCCGCTCCTGAAACAGATGCTAAAAAGGAGCTGAGGGATATTATTGGAGCCACACATGTTGATGGTAAGTATCATTTGACGGACAAAGATTTTTTAAACGAGGGTGCGGAGCAAATTTTAGCGCTGGGCTCACGAGTAATTAAGGTTTGGTTTCACAATCCACGCAAGTCATATTCATTCAACTCACAATGGCCTCAAATGGATAGTTTGGTCGAAATAGCGCAGTCAGAATATTTTAAGAAACTGTTCGATAAGCCCTTCACTACTTACATTATGATGTGCTTTTCATTTGGTAAAAACGCGGCCTACTGGAGAAAGGGTATTACCTCGGAGCAAAAACTCGATGAACAAAGTCAGTTTTATGAGCTGACCAAATACCTGTTGGCTACGTATAAAGGAACCGGAAAGACCTTCGTTTTGCAGCACTGGGAAGGTGACTGGTTGATTCGCGGAAATTATGACAGAAATGCCGACCCTACGCCCAAAGCTATAAGCGGGATGATTGGCTGGCTAAATGCGCGACAAAAGGGGGTTAATCAGGCAAGAAAAGAAGTTGGGACAGATGGCGTTTGGGTTTATCATGCAGCCGAGGTGAACCGTGTCGTCAGCACTATGAAGCAGGGCAGGCCGAACATGGTTGATAAGGTTTTGCCTCATACCAAATTGGATTTGGTTTCCTATTCGGCCTGGGATGCGACAGCAGAGTATTCTGAAAATTCACAGATTTTACGTGAGGCTCTGGATTTTATTGCAAAGAACATGCCGGACAGCATTAAATTCGGAAGTAAAAACGTATATCTGGGTGAGTTTGGCATGCCTGAGAACAAGTTTGCCCCTGAGAAAATCCAAAAAGTTATACCCGGCGCAGTAGAGACCGCCTTAAATTAGGGATGTCCCTATATAGTATATTGGCAACTGTACTGTAATGAGTTCAAAGACAACAAGCAAAAGCCGCCCATACACAGCAATGATGCCGTCCGGGGTTTTTGGCTTATACGACCGGATGGCTCGAAGGCCTGGACATGGGATTATTTTTACGGACTCCTGAATTTGGATAGCCCAAAGAAGCATTAATATTTGAACCGCAGGTTTTTGGTATGTTTGCCGATACGCACTTGCTTTGACTCTTTTTTCAGTTTTGCCCCTTCGATTGAAACGTTCTCAAAGGTTATATCCCGAACATTATGTTCGGTATCGGCTCCCTCTAACTGCACGAGATAATTGCCCGGCCGCCCATCCAGAGTGATATTTTTGAACAGCACGTTACGAATATATCCGGGCACCTTTTTTCGCATATACTGGTTTACCACCGGACGAAGTCGGATGAATTCTCTCTGGCCTTCGCCGTGCATCCGGATATCTTCAATCGTAATGTCTTCTAACCTCATATCTTCACCGGGCTCCAGCAGAAATGGTGTCATAGTGAAGTGGATAATATCGAGATTCCGAATTGTTATGTTTCGCATAAACGCTGCACGGCTTTCGTGCCCGAGCAGGAAGATTCGGGCCCTGTCGCACCAAAGAGTGGAGTTCTCCACTGTAATTCGTTCAACATTACTGTTTTCACCGCTGAAGTCGAGCCCCTTAAGGGCAATACAATCGTCGTCGCTCCGAATGAAGCAATCGGTTATCAGTACATCCTGAGAGTTGCATGGATTAATGCCGTCATCGTTCTGTACTCTTGAATTGCAGAGCTTCACATTTCGGACTATTATGCGTTTACTGTTCTTAGGTACGATAGTCCAGTGGGAAGAGCCGCGCAGCGTGATACCGTTGATTTCGACGTCTGTACTGTTTCGAATCGCAATCAGATTACCCACCGGGCCTGTTCGCCACTGCCAGTCTGAACCGTCCAGAATCCCGCGTCCGCAAATTCGAATGTTAGCTCCTTTAACTAATACCTCGGCCTTAACTACGGCCCCGCCGGCAAGGTAAAGGGTTTGATTGCTTCCCAGGACAATCTTCTCCGGCTTGTGCACTCCGGGCCCGAAGTAAACGACACCCTCGTCGCTGGCTTTGTATGAATTCGTCTCAATGGGATTCGCAAAGAGCAGCAGGGGGGCTTTCTTGCCGTCCGGCTCCACGCTGAACTTGAGGGGGCGGTCCAGCGTTAGAGTCAGCGTGTGGTCATTCACCAGTGTTGGCTTGATACCGTATGACTGTGGTCGGATAACCACATTCCTAAGGGACCGTTTTGATGTAATGCGAACAACTACAGAGCCGGACATGTCAAAATTAGCGAACGAATACGGACCACCGTAGTCCCATCTCTTTCCCGCAAATGGTGGGTCGAGAACACGGGCCATGTATGTATCAATCTTCCGGTCGGCTACTTGCACTTGATAGTCGCTCGATGAGACTTCCTCGGCCGGAACTGGAAATATAACAACCTCTCCTGCACTTGCCGTGTAGCCGGAAACAATTATGAAGCCTGCAATCAGCATTCCGACGTCGACAAGTATTCTGATATGTTTAGTACCTGCTTTGATAGGTTTGTTTTGTGTTTTAGAAATTGTTTTCATAGTTTTGTTGTCCTCGGATATGAGATATTTTATAGATGCTTTTTTAGCCAGCGTAATGTAGCCTCCCACATTTCAGGTGTGTATGTGTGGCCGACGCCGGGGTACAAAATCCCGCGAAAGTTCTGTTTTTTTTCGTAACACTTGTAAAGATGTTTCTGGAAGGCGTTTATTATTTTAACACCGTCAGCCGGGGAACCTTCGTCCTTGTCACCGGTTAAAGTCAGATGCGGCCGGGGTGCAATCAAACCAATCACCGATTCGGTGTCGATATGTTTCTTTAACATATTGGGTACGTAATAGTATATTCCATGAGCATGAACCTTGCCCAGCGCGATTAGATTTTGATACCTTGTCAAACAGGCCACACTTACAGCTACCTTGACACGTTCGTCCAGCGCGGCAATCCACCAGGTTCGTGTGGACCCCATACTCATGCCCATAGCGGCGATACGATTGGAATCGACCTCCGGTCGTGAGATTAAATAGTTCAGTGCCAAAATATCATCACGAACCATCATGCCCCATAAAGTTCTGCCCTCCCAGAGAAATGTCTTAAAAAGTGAAGATTCGGTTTTGCCGCCTTCTTCCTTTTTGCCGGCTGGCCCCTGAAAGCGACGCTCACCGAATGCGTAAGCATCTATACATTGAACAACATAACCTTTTCTTGCCAGTTCCTCCCCTGTTGCAAAATCCAGCTTTGAGAAAGCTTTGGTAAGTACCTCTTCTTTGCCCTGTTTGTATTTGCCGCCGTGATAATGATTATAAAGTATCGCCGGTCCGCGACCTTTGTGGCCTGCAGGAATCAGTATATACCCATAGACAGTATCACCTACACTGTTGTCAAAAGTAAATCGTTCAAGTGTGTAACCGTCTTTTACTTCACTTTTAGTGATGTTCACCTCGGGGGTAAATAAAGGAGGAATATCACCGAGCAAATTCCATAATGTTTTGCGCAGCTCAATTTTCCTTGCCTCCCATTCGGCAGCAGTGGCGGGCCGGGTCGTGCTGAAAGATTGAAATCCACCTTTCAAGACTCCAAGTTTTTGGTCTTTGGCAAAACATAATGAGCTGGCGACAATTGACCCGGCCAGGTAAAATCCAATCCTTGGCGGCATATCATGAGTATTATGGAAAGAGGCCAGCCAATCTTTTGGTATTGCCAGAATCTTGAGTCGATTCAGACCGCCGACATTTTTGTCACCTGCGCAATAGGCCAGAAGCACGCGGTCCTTCACGAATGTAATCGCCGTATAGCAATACCATCCGTCGGGATTTCCCTCAATAATTCTGGAGTGATCCCACGTTTTCCCTTCATCTTTGCTGATGGCCAGGCACAGCGGTGTGCGGCGGCCCTTTGGGTAGTCATGAACTCCTGAATGATCATTCCAGAGGCAGAGCAGATTGTCTGTCCAGGGTATGCGCTTGATTGAAGCGGGGCTTAAAGGCGAGGCCAGGTTTGACGGCCGGGCTTTTGACCAGGTTTCGCCGCTATCCTGAGAGTAACATATATATTGACTGCCTGCATTGGTCCGCACATACATCATCAATCGCCCGTCTTTCAATTCTACCACGCCTGGTTCCTGGACAGTAATACGCTGTCCGGTTGGCGCATATCCTTTGAATGAGTCTTTACTTCGCCGCCAGGTCTTGCCTTTGTCGTCGGACAAGTAACACATAATCACACCGGCGGTGTCCCGAGCCTGTCCCGGCCCCTGGTGCCAGGCGACAGGCAGGACTAACCTGCCGCTTCGTAACTGGACTGCGCGGTCATTATTCAGTACATAATAGCCCACCTTATCAGTGATACAGACAGTCGGACGGCTCCATGTTTTGGCCTCATCTCTCGAAATGCACATTAAGGGACGGCAATCTTCCTTTGACGTCTTGCGTAGAAAGAAAAGGGCTATCTCGCCGCTGTTCAGCCGTAAAAGCGATACTGACATGACATTCAGCCCACCGGTACGCTTGACCACGATTTTATCGTTGCTCCAATTTAAGCCGTTATCTTTTGAGGTGCGCATAGCAAGGTCCGCTGTTGCATGGTCACCGCTGCCGCCTGTAAATCGGGTATAAATCAGGCACAATTGTCCGTCTTTCAATTCGATTATGTCCCCCTCGGAATTGCGTGGATTATCTTTGCCAGGCTCTATGATTAACAATGATTCCATCGCTGCACTTGCTGTCAGTCCCGGACATACTGTTAAAATAATCATAGCCGTCAAAATATTTATTCCGGTTCTCATTTTCAATTTTCCTTTATTTTCTGTATGAGCGACTTTTTCATAGTTAGCATTGTCGGCCTAATCGAGCTCCGGACTGTCGTAAAGAATTGCGGAGCTGGGCCGACTTGTCAAAAATCTCTTCTTTGGTAATACCCGCTTCATCGTACATGGTAAAGATATTGTCATCCGGAGTTTCCGGAGGAACCGTGTGGGAGGCGGCAAAAATATAACCTCCACCGTCGGTGGTCATTCCTTCAAGCAGTTCGGCTGTAGCTTTGCGTACCTGATAAGCTGTGCCGTTAGGTAAAACCCCCTGGGTGTCAACGCCGCCCATGAAGGCAAGGTCACTGCCGAACTCCTTTTTTAATTCCAGCGGATTCATACCGGGACAATTGCACTGAACAGGATTCAAAACATCTACGCCGATTTCTATCAGATCACCGATGATGGGTCGGATGGCGCCGCAGGAATGAAATGCCACATAAATACCGTGTCTTTTGCCCACCTCGGCATTCTGCTTCAGTAAAGGTTTTACCATTTGCCTCCACACATCAGGGCTCATCAGCATTGACTGTTGACCGGCGGCATCGTCACCCAGCCAAAGCCAGTCCAGTTCGAACCGCCGGCAGGCTGCTTCGGACAGTTCTATGGAAAATTCTGTAGAGCGCTCTAACATTTTTTGTGTCAGTTCGGAGTTTTGTGCGAGTTCCAACAAGGTCTTTTCCATACCGCGCACACGCCAGTACATTTCAAAAACATTGGGCGAGACGTCACAGCCTACGAAGTAGTCGTCTTTAAGTTCCATAACCGGCTTCATCAGGTCCACGAGCGCATCAATTCTCTCGAATGGAAATTTGTACTGTAGAAGCTGCTTTTCGCCTGCATCGGCCAGAGGATATTTGGAGATTTGGTTGAAACCGTCGATACGTGTCCACTCTATACCCCAGTCATCAATGTGTGACTGGCCATCGTACTCGTGCACAATCCCCTCCATTGCATGATTGTTACTCACCCATGCCTGGCGGATATCGTCGCCCATAACCAGAGACACGTATTTTGCCGGAATTTCCAGAAGTTTGGCCAGCCTTTTAGTGGTTTGGGGATGGTACCACATGAAAATAGGAACGCGGTCCGCAGGTTTTTTCTGAAGCGCTGCATGTACACGTTCTTTTGAGGTCATGAGTTTCCTCTAAAAACCCAATGAGTTAAAATAGTACCATAGATATCTTATTACAGGTGCTATATGCGCTCAAGGATTCTTTTGTGAAGTGGTTTCCCAATTGACCGTTACCGGATATTCAAATCAAAACTTTGTTGATGCTTGGCGCTAAAGCATGGGCTGTTTTTCAGAAAATGGGAAGGGCGATAGTCTCCGGATTTGAGCTCACGCGGGAATTTACGGCGGCAGACTACGTTAACGATATAAGTTCCTTTATCATTTTTGCCCGGTGTTCCTGTAATCAAGCCTGTGCTTTTCTCCACAGTGAGCCAGGCTGGTTTTTGGGTAAGTTCAAACTCGTATCCTTCTTGTTCCCAGAAGTCCATATTGGGTTTGGCATAGCGGTATTGAAGGTCTCCTATACAATTCAGCGTCTTTACCTGGTAATGATAGGATTTGCCAACTTTGGCCTTAGTGACAGGTGTTGAATAGATAAAGGGATGAGGAAGTTCCAAAAGCTCGGAAGGCCCGCTTGCAACACCATTCTTATCTACGGCAACCATGCGATAAAATGAGCAATTCATTGCTGGTGTCGAGGCCTCCGGGGAAACGACCAGCATTTTTGTTTCAGTTGTTGTGCAAAGCAGGTTGCCCGACTGGGTGCCAAGGCCCATGACTTCATATCTCGTCTTGCTCGGTGTGAAACCTCGTTCATTGCTGCCATAGACTTCATATCGTATTGGCCTTGTTCCCTTTGGATTGGATTGCCAGGAGATAGTGATGTTCTGCTCTTGTATATGATGATTGAGATTTGTTGGTATTCGCGGACCTTGCCATTTGAATCGCCATACGGGACTCCACTTACCCCATACCTCCTCCATGTTACAAACACGCACATGCCAGTAGTACTGCTCGTCGGGATTGAATAGGCCCGCAAAAGGCGAATGATGTTCGGAAGATGTAACGAATACATCAAAACACGGGCGGTAAGTCAGCTTCATATCTTCTCGCCTGCACATGCGGATATGGTAGTACTTTGCCTCCTTACTGGCCGGCCACTTAAAAGGTATTGTTGTAGATCGTACAGTTTCGTCATTCCCAGGAGTAATCGGTTGCTCAGGGGGTATAGGAGGCTTAATAGTGTTACTTTCCCGCCATAGATACTTGACGGTAATTTCGTGAGGCTCTTTGGTATCATCGGTATATTCAATCGTATTTTTGCCAAGACTTAAGCGTGGAAGGGCGTGGGGCGATGTCATTATATCAGAGACAATACGAAGTGACTTTATCGCTTTTTTGTTTGCGGTTATTTTAATAAAGTAAACGTACTTGGCCGGGGCCTTCTTGTATTCAAGTGCTTGGTCGATATTAACGTTGCACTCAATTTCACCTCTGCCTGTATCCTCCCAGACCTTCTTCCATTCCCTGCCGTCAAGAGAGACAGAAACACTGAAATGATCGGTTTGGCTGAGCCCTATAAATTCTGCATTTACCCGACCTCCACA
>CAZWME010000016.1:0-19254 GCA_964634515.1 uncultured Pirellulales bacterium
AAAAGAGCATAACGCTCATCCATTTTCACTGTAGCCCATTCGAGTATTTGAACCGCCATTTTGGTCTCGGTGACAATCGGGCACATCAGGTGCGGAATGGTATTGAAGGCCGTCATCTCGACCATTTTCGGGTCAATCAGAATAAGCTTTACTTCGTCAGGCCTTTTAGTAAGCAATATGCCCGTTATTATACTGTTTATACACACACTTTTGCCGGAGCCGGTCGTACCGGCGATAAGCAAATGCGGCATTTTGGTCAGGTCCGAAACGAGAGCTTCGCCGGAAGAGTCCTTGCCGAGAAACAGGGGTATCTGCATCTTCCGCGGCTTGTTGCCTGCCAGCTCCATCATACTCTTCATGCGGACTTTTTCTTTTTCGCTGTTTGGCACCTCGATGCCAATCGTATGCCTTCCGGGGAGGGGGGCGACAACGCGAACCGCTCCGACGCCAAGGGCACGGGCCATATCATTTGCCAGCGCAGCTATCTGGCTGACCTTCACACCGGCTGCAAGCTCGAGTTCAAACATGGTTACAACAGGGCCCGTCTCGGCGGCGACAACCCGCGCATTGATATTAAACTCCGAGAGCAGTCTCTCCAGAGATATCGCCTTGGCCTTGACGACCTTCTCCTGCACGGCACCAAAACCGTATTCCGGCTCAGCCAGCAAATCCAACGGCGGCAGCTCGTAATCATCATAAGAAGGCTGAACCGGTAAGCTTTTGGATGGTTTGGCTTTTGGGGGACCGGCCTTTTGACTATCCGGGCGTCTGACTGGGATAATATTCATCGGCTTGAGCGGTACGGCTTCCGGGCGTTTCGGCACTTCGCTGTTAACGGCCAGCGGTTTTTGCCTGGCGCTTAATTTCTGCCATATATCGGTCAGTCCCTGCCCGATTATGGCCGACTGCTTTGTTGCCGACCAGGCCGGAACTGCTACGCCTGTTATTTTTTTGAAGCCAAAATCGAACGCATGCAGAACCACCAATATGAAATTATCCGCCAGCAAAATAATTCCGACAACCCAGATTGCTGAAACTAATATTAAAGTGCCCAACGATGCGAACTGGCTTCGCATAAACTGGGCCGTCCCGATACCCAACACACCGCCGGAGCCCATGGGGAAATTAAAGAAGCGGTAGGGCCATAAACACTGGAAGCTCATCGAAGCCGCTATTGTCGTTAGTGCCAGGCCGATTGATCGCAAAACAGGCTGGCCCAAATGCTTATTTCTAAGCCTGGCAAATAGAAAACAAATGCAGGAGATTAATATGACAAAGACCCCCGGCCCGATATAATACAGCAAATAATATGCACAGAACGCACCTACCATTCCGCACCAGTTAGCGGGGGGGTCATTCTGAGGATAAACAAATTTGCTTGGCCAGTCACCGATGTCGAAACTAAGGCAACTGCATAAAATAATTAAGCATGTACCGATCCCGATGCAAATCAGAGCGGCATAAGCGCCGAAATGTGATGTTTCGTCTTTGGAGACTTTCTTATATGATTTCTTCTTTGCCACGTTTTTTGTTTTCTGCCGAGTCCGATAAAAAAGACACAATATGCGCAATCAAACCTCGTGTCCACAAGGGGACGTAATCTATATCGGCAGCCCTTCGGTATTTTCTGCAAAATTGCTCGACATACAACAACGCAATAAAGCGTGTTTTTATCTGCGATAGTCGCTATTTAAGAAATAGTGGCTTTATATGCCGGTCGTAGATGTTCTCTGTTACGTTTTGTGCGATGATGCCCTCGTATTTGTCCAGCGCATCCGAAAAGCGTGTGCCCATCTCAGCGGCGACTTTGTATGCAACGTGAAGAAGCTGACGGAAATTGGGATTATACTGCTCGCACGATTGGTCGTGTCGTAAGGCTGAAGCAAATCTTTCCCCGTTCCATTTATCAACCTCCTGTGCAGAAGGCAGTTTCGCTGTGTCGATATCGATAACCGCTTCGTACGGCCCGCAAAGCTCACCCATCCGTGACAGCGCCTTGGCATATGCCTCTTTTGCGATTAATAAGCCATCACCTCCGCCCATCGCCAGGCCGATCAGCTCTTCCAGCCAGGTTGTGCCGGCCGTCTTAATATGCAGCCCCGCATCGAATTTCTTGAGGGCATTGGCTATTGGTGTGTAAATTGAAAATTTGTCGCTGCCGGAATGAACGCTGAGTTTCAGGTTTTCAGGCAGGCCGAATTCTTTGACCGCGAAAGCAACAACAGCCACATCCTCTTCAAACTCTTTTGCGAAACCTCTAATGTCACCGACATAATCCACGCCTTTATTGAAACGGCCCGTAAATTTTGGGGCTATGGTCTGGGCCGGAATGCCTTCGTCAGCAATCGCGGCCAGGATAAAGAACATCTCGGCGGGCGTCTGCGGCTGGTCGGTCTCATCCATAGAGACTTCCGTAATGAAATTATCCGCGCCTTTGGCCGCCGTGATATGACGATAAATTTTGCCCGCCTGCTTAACGGCGGTAAGAGACTTATCAGCTATTGCGGTGATTTGTTCTTCGCTGATATTAAAAGTTTCGACAATTCCGTCAATCACAAGCGTACCGGTATATTTCTTGTACTTTTGGACAAAGGATTTAACATCAGCTTCGTCGGCCTTTTTGCCGATGTAGTCGGCCACATCAAGCGTAAAAAAATCGCTGGATTCGATGAATTCATCGACATTATTCAATCCGATATGGTCGGCATCCACCAGATAGGGTCGGTCCCAGCCATAGGCTGCTACTGCATCGTCGGCTTCTTTGCGCGTATCTGAATGGGTCGTTCCTATGATAGTATGCTCCCTGTGCGATTTGTTCCAGACAGGTGTAATGTCAAGACCCTGCTGCCTGGCCTTAATCAAGGCGGCCAATTGCGGTTTGCCCTGGTGGCTGAACCTGTCGCCGATTCCAAAAGAATACTTTCCTAAAATCATAAATTCATTCTCCATTATTCAATAAATGCTCAGTTGTTTTTGCCGCGGATATAAATTTCTTTAACGTCGGTAAGTCGGATTGTCGAATCAGCCTCTGCTGGATACGGTCCGGTAAGGTCGTCAATCAGCGCATCTTCAACATCTTCGAATACCACTGGCCGACGCTGGTCGGCGTTTGCTAATTGAAGCTGCACGTTGAGCAGCTTTAATCCCTTAACGTGACGGCAATAAAGCCCATAGGCAGGCAGCCGTCTTCCGAACATCGAGTACTCAGGATAGGCATCCGGTTTTTCAGGGGCAGCTCTATCGGCGTCCTCTTTGGTTCCGCCGCCGGCGAACGAAAGCCGAATGTTGCTAAGTGTAATGTTCTCTATCTTTGCCTGCGGCAGTCCGGAAATCGCGCAGCCTGTGGCGTTGGCGCCGGTCGCTTCGATATTGTTTATCGTAATGTTGCGCATTATGCCGATGCCCGGCTTTGCCATATCTTTTTTGAAAGGTCTGGCGCGATTGCCTAACCGCATAAATATTGGCGCTCCGACTTTGTTCATTGTAATATTCGAGACGATGACCCTGTCCATTGTGCCGCCATCGACTATCTCCAGCGCTATACCCGCCAGGCGTGTATCATAAATCGAACAGGCGGTCATTACAATATTCTCAAAACCCCCATTGGATTCGGTGCCCATCTTAAGTGCATTACAGCGGGTGCTCAGGACGCAGTTGCTGACCGTAACGTTTCTACACACTCTGGCCGAGGTGCTCTTTAGCACGATGGCATCATCTCCTGAACGGATGTTGCAGTCTGAAATGACGACTCTCTCGCAGGAATCGATATTGATGCCGTCGTTGTTGTGGTTGACAACACTTCTGACCGTGACCCCGCTTACGCGCACATCGTCGCAGGCCAGATAGTGCTGCACCCACATCGGCGAGTTTTTAAGTGTTACGTCTTTTACCGTGACATTGCGGCACTGAATAAATCTAATCATATAAGGCCGCATCAAGTATGGCCCTTTGAACGAAGCTCCCTGGCCGTCTATGATGCCGCTTCCGATGATGGCGATTTTCTCCAGTTTTTCACCATAGATTAAGCTCTTGTTGGTATAATTGTCGGTGTACGACCTGAAGGCCTGTACAGTTTCCGGATAATCGTTTAGGTTTTTACTGCCTAACAGCGTACAGGCGGGATCGAGCTTGAGCGTTACGCCGCTTTTCATATAGATAGTGCCGGACAGAAAAGTTCCCTGCCCCAGGTAAACGGTTCCGCCGCCGTCTTTGGCGCATTTGTCTATTGTTCTTTGAATGGAATTGGTGCACAGCGTTTTGCCGTCGGCTTTGGCCCCGTAGTCGCGTACGTCATAGACCGTCTCACTGCCTAAAACCAGCCCCACAGCGAACATACATATAAGACCGGTTAGAATCCTGTATTTTACCTTGTTCATTTTTTCTCCTTCCATACTAAAAGCCTTTACTTGTAGATGTTTACCCGAGTTTTAGCTCCATAAATACGGCGTCCTCTATCGGATTGTATCGATATGCACCGGCCTTCTTGAATCCGACAGAAGCATACAGCGCACTTGCCACCTCCATTGATGGGACCGTGTCTAACCGCATATAGTTATAATCAATTTTTCTCGCCTCTTCAATAACTGCTTCAACGAGCGCTCTACCGATTCCCAAACCTCTAAACTGCTCCCTGACGTACAATCTTTTCATTTCGCACACTCCAGCACTCAGCATTCTCAGTCCGACGCACCCAACCGGCTGCTCTTTATATACAGCGAGCAGAAGGCACCCGGTCGGACTGACATAATCACCGGGAAGGTTGGCTAATTCTGTTTCGAAGTCCTGAAAGCTTAAATGAAAACTCAGTGAATTCCCATATTCTACAAGAAGTTTTTTGGCAGCCTCAAAATCTTCATCTGTTTGTGCTGGGAAAATTTTCGGCATACGCTTTTCTCAACTTTTTTGTTCCTGCGAAATATATTTTTGTGTCCAGGGGCAAACATTAATGCAAATACCGCAAATAGTTGATTGTACCTCAATTTTTTTCGCAAGCTTTGATGCAGTTTCACAGCATGCGAATGCGTCATAAATCGAGTCGCGTGAGGATCCCAATTGCCAGTTGTTTCCTTTGATTGCCTTTGCCGGGCAATAGTCAACGCAGTCGTGGCAATCACCGCACATTGACTGTTCTATTGGTTCGGCTGTATCCAACTCGGCATTAGTAAGCACGCTTGCAAGGCGAATAGCTGCGCCATATTTTTTTGTAATAAGTAAAGCGGATTTTCCTATCCAGCCGAGGCCGGCTTTTGTTGCGACGGTTTTGTGCGGCAGGTGTGCATCGATTTTGGTTAAATCAACCACCTTTATAGTAGGCTCAAGCGCGACAGCTTTATATCCTTCTGATATGAGGATATCCACGGCATAACTGCACAAGTCTGCCAGTAAGTTGTTGACCCTGTTATACTCCTGATAGTATCTTGTAGTCGGGCCTTTGGATATCTCACTGATGACCGACGGATTGAGGGCGACGGCTATAGATACCGCATTTTTTAAGTTTGCCGCCGCCTCATAAGAAAGATTGCTTACATCCGCATAACCCACCAGGTAGGCGCCTTGTTCTAAAAGGGATTCTCTTAATTTTGTATTTAAATTTCTCATTTGTTTATTTTTTCAATATTTTGTCAACTGTTTTATTCATTCAACATTTCTTCAAGAATCTCAGCCGCATCCTGCACCATCCGGGGGCATGTTGAAGAAAAAAGACCTTTGTCCTGTGCTTCTTTCATTCCTTCGGGCGTACTTATATCGCAGCCAAGCAGTTCCCTGCAAGCGACAGAGCTGTTACGTGTTTTGAATCGCTTTGTATATTATTCGATTTTTTTATACGTTTTTGCCTTTCCTTGCTTATTTTTTGCCGTGCTGTTTCCATATTTTAATCCGAGAACCATAAAAGACCCGGTAGCCGCGCCGCACGTACCACCCATACGCATACCGCCGCCAAATCCTGTTGTCACTTTAGAAGCTTTATCGCAATCAAGGCCAAACTGCTTGCTGAAACTGCCCAATACGGCCTGAGAGCAATTGAAACCCTTCCTGAATCTTTCAACCGCCTCTTCAGATTTCGCACTCATAAAACTACTCCATACATTTTCAATAATACTCATCTACCGGTCAAAGCTTAAACATCTTCAACCAGGATTGCTCGTACTTTGTCCGTAAGTACCCGGCCTTTGTGCTTATGCTGCCGGCCTGCAGGAATAAAAACTCCATCACCGGGGCCGAATACTTCTTTGGCTCCATCGAAGTCTATTTCCATTTGCCCTTCGAGAATATATCCGATATGTCCTTTGGTACACCAATCCGGCTCGACAAACTCTTTATAAAATTCGACTAAGCGCAGCTTTTTGCCGTCTTGCTCATAAGCCTTAAACCTGACGCCATCCGCCGGCGATTCCCATGCCGTCGATTCAAAATCTATCCTATGCTGCTCCATGCCAGATTTTTCCTATTCTTGTTGATGATTAGTCTGGTGATACCGCCAAATAATTAATCCATCCACCCACGATGCCCTTCATAGCCGCCCATTACCGTTGCAATTATTTTACCTTCGATTAAGCCAACCAAAAATAAATCCGGATTTACTTTTAATTTACGCTCAATGTCTAATTTAGGGTCATTCCGTGTGACAACCAGATGACAATTATGCCACAATTCAATAACATCTTTTTCATCGCTGTCCTTGTATGGCCTTATATGCAGGTTTTCTTGTACCGTCATAAATCTCTCCCGGCTTCTCAGAGTGGCCTAAACCAAATCTCCTTTAGCGACCATTACTACTTTTCCGCCAACGGAAATATCTATTTGCCCTTCTTTGTTTTCAGCTCTTAAATAGATTAATGAAGGCCTTGCGATTTCATAACCTTGTTCGGTGCGAATATCAATTTTGTCTTTGCCGAAATAACGGTTCTTAACCAAATATCCAGCCAGACAGCCATTTCCACTTCCCGTGGCCGGGTCTTCGGGAATTCCATAATAATCAACAAAAACTCTAACATTCAAGTCATTTTCCTGAGAGTAAGTTTCGGGACAAAAAACGAGGATTGCTTTTGCCTGCCTGTCTTCAATCAGCTTGAAGTATTTGTCTCTGGCGACCTTTGCCCGTTTAACGGCATCTAAGGTTTTTAATGGTACTATGATAAAAAACATGCCTGTGGAAACTTCCTGGACAGGAAATCTTTCGTCAATATCGCTGGTGTTTATGCCGAGCACATCCGAGATTTGTTCCGGCTCGATAATTTGCCCAAAGGTTGGCTCAATTTGTTTCATCCTTAATACATTCTTCTCTTTCCCTTTATAATTGAATGTAACAGGTATCTGGCCGACTTTTAGATTCAGGATTATTTTCTCGACTGGTTCTTTTATTATTTCCTGTTGTATTACGTAAGCGGTTCCAAGTGTAGGATGACCGGCGAAAGGCACTTCCTGGGCCGGGGTGAAAATGCGAACATCATATCCGCTGTTTCTCTGGTCGTCGGACAAAATAAAAGTTGTCTCCGAGTAATTCATTTCTTTAGTGATATTCTGCATCTGGACATCCGACAACTCCGCTGCGTCTCGAACGACAGCAAGTTGATTGCCTGCATATTTCTCTTCTGCAAATACGTCAAGAATGTAAAAGTTTAGTTTTTCCACAAAGTTTATTTCAATTTGCGGTTAAGTATTAAAAACAGTTTCCACTACCTCAGAAGTAAATTTTGCCGATACCAATGCAGGTCCGCCGTTCGACGTGGCTCGGCCCCGTCGAGACAGGAAGCTTCATTGAAGGCGAAAGTATCAATTAAGCCTTTGCTATCAAATACACCGAGCACATTATCGCTGCCACGCACGCCCAGCCGATTAAAAAACCAATCACTGATGTACGTGAAGGAATTGCTATTTCCAGATTCGTATTTGGAAAGATGTTTCGCTTTTTGGGTACTACGGCATCCTCCGGCAAAGTGCATGGTGCAGATACCTGCTCGCCCGGCGTAATAGGTGTCCGGGTAAGTGCGTAGAATCTGTCGAGTTTTTCCTTAGCCACCGGCTGCGTCACTAAGCTGACCACAATCCCGCTTACCAGACCTGCTCCCAGATACAGAATCATCTGCCACGGCAGGTGAAGTTTGCCGTCGAACAGCATGAACTGTGGAATGTGTTCCGCAAAATGCTTGTTGAAATCCCAGATGACGTGCTCGCCAAACGCGATTTCACTTGTAAACAACATCACAGTGAAGCCGATAAGTGTCGTTGCCCAGGCGCCGGCAGTAGTCATCCGCCTCCAGAACAGCCCAAGCCAAAAGGCAATTCCCATCATCGCCGATATCTTCCAGAATATCTCCAGTCCTTCCACCACGCCGCGGAGTCCGTAAGCGAAGGCAACGCCACCGGAGACCACAACCACCGAAGCTATCCGCCCGACCGTGACATAGTGTCCCTGGGGGCGGCCAGGCACCAAAGGCCTGTAAATATTTTCTGTGAACAAACCCGAGGAGGCTATCATAAACGCGTCACATGAGCTCATGACCGATGCCAACAGTGCGGCAAGGAATATGCCAAGCACGCCCGGCAGAATCTTAGGCAGAAAGTCACCCGCGACCGCCCCGAAGACCTTGTCGGGCTCGACCTCGATGCCTTTGCTGCCGAAATACACAATCGCAGCAACACCCGTCAGGCACCACGGGACTGTGCAGACTCGTTTGAGCATGTTTCCGAACATCCACCCGAACCTTCCTTCCATCTCCGTTTTACCCGCGGCACAGTTGCTCATTGTGTGCGGCTGCGTCACGATTCCCACCAGTCCGTTGAACGCAATAATCGCGATGTAGAAAGCCGTTATCCCGGCAGGGGCAACCAACGATAGCTGCTGGGGATCGGCTATCGCCTCGCGAATCCCGTCCATCCCGCCGACCGCGTTCAGGATCAGCGGCAACAGAAGGAATGAAAAGATTATTGTCAAGATGCCCTGGATAAAATCTGTGATAATCGCCGCCGCAAGACCACCAGCCACGCCATATACCACAAAAACCACAGTCATCAACACAATCGCCAGGTTCGCCGACAAGAGCTCCCCCGTACTGGCTGATATAACCTCGCTCGAACCACGCAGCATCAAACCGATATTCACCGAAAGGTTCAGCATCCCGATAACCGCATACAGCATCGCAACGCTGCGGTTGTACCGTGCTTCAAATACATCACCGGTAGTTATCGCACGAAAGCGCCTCATAACAGGCGCAATCAGCCAGTAAAACGGGGTACACGGAAGCCAAAGCCATTGATACCATATTCCGGAAAGACCGCTCGAAAAGCTCTTCGACGCGACACCCACCGCCTGGTCCGAATGGGTACCGGCCCCGAAGCCAAACGTTACCATCATTGCCTTGCCGAAGCTGCGAGGCATAAAAAAATCGGCGCTTTTTTTTATCTTCCTTGCTGTCCAAACCCCAATCGCCGCCATACCCAGCAAATACAATCCCAAAATACAAATATCCGCAATGTGCAGTCCCAACATAATATTCACTCCTTAAAGCCGGGTGACGGAAATCAACTTTCGACAATTGAAAATCAGAAAAAAACCCCGCAGCGCATCCGTTCGCCACGGGGCAATGAAAAAGAACAAACTTACGGTCCTACAACCGTTAGATATACAATGACACTCAATAGACGCCCCTGAGGGTTCTGATAAACTGTTACAGCCCGGCTCGCGCCGGAATCCTTTATGTACCTTTCTCTTCAGCTATCTTGTCGATTTTCCTCGGGTTTCTCTCGACCTTGCGCGGTATTCTTACTTCCACGCCGAGTCTGCCTAATTCACCGGCCACCTCCGGTTGTACGGGGTCAAGCTGAAAACTGCGCTTTAAATATTCCTCCGCCCGGACCTTATCGTTCTTGCTGAGGTAATAATAGCCGAGCTGCTTATGAATTTTAGCTGAAGACGGCGCCAGGTGAAGCGCCTGCATATAACAATCGAAAGCATATTCATCAAGAAGCTGCTTTTGAAACGCAAACCCGAGCCGAAACGAGCCGCTTGCTGAAACGGCAGCCTTGCTCATATAGATATCGGCATAAGTTTTGGATTTGGCAGTATCACCGCTTTCGATAAAAACCTTTACCATCGCCGCCTGGGCCTCACTGTGAGCCGGATCAAAACTCAAAGCTACGTTGTAATGATATTCTGCTTTTATCCACTGCCTCTCGGACTGGTACACACGGCCCAGTTCGTAATGAGCTTGTGGATTTTCAAATTTGCGGTCGAGTGTTTTCAGCAAATCGGCTTTCCTTTGTTCTGCAGGTACAGTTCGAACTTTGTCGGTTCCAGTCACTTCCCTGCTTTTGCAACCGATAAGCAGCGTTGTGCATAACAAAAGAAGGGCAAAGGTAAAAACGGTAACCAAATCAAGCCAAAAGACAAAGCTTCCTGCTTCTGATTTCCTGCTTCTGACTTTTCCAGTCATTCTGGTCTCCCTCAAAAAAAAATTCGGTTTGCCAAAGACCTGCTATCAACAGGCTGGGATGTTGCAATTTTGCCACGCTGCCAAAAGCATTGCAAGGAAAAATTTCAGCAAATCAAACAAAAAAACATTTTTTATTGATACTTGATATTTGATATGAAGAAAAGAACAGGATATCGAGAATTCCTGTAATAAAACAGGCACCCCCGGCGACTAATATAATAACAGTAGCCGTTCAAAAGGAGATTTGCTTGCAAGTGATTGACTGGCAGACAATTATAGAAAAAAACGGCCCTGCGGTTTGGCAGACTGCTTTCAGGCTGCTTGGCAACCGCAGTGATGCTGCCGACTGTTTCCAGGAAACATTTGTTTGTGCCCTGGAATTCTCGCGACGTCAGCGTATTCGGAATTTTTCTGCCCTGTTAATGCGTTTGGCTACGACACGAGCGATAGACCTGTTGCGAAAAAGATTCCGCCGGTCAGACAATAGTACTGCTTTTGCTGACTGGGTTGCTGTGTCGAGCAAAAATCCGGGCCCGGTTCAAATGGCACAGCAGCAGGAGTTGATTGATAGGCTGCGAGAGTCGCTTGTTCAACTGCCGGAGGCCGAAGCGCAGGTATTCTGCATGCGATACCTGAATGATATGAGCTATCGGCAGATAGCAAAAGAACTTGGCATTAAGACAAATGCCGCCGGTGTACTACTCCATCGGGCCAGGGCGAAACTACGAAAGTCTTTTGATATCTCGACGAAAGAAAAAAATGAGGTTGTATTATGAAAGAAAGAGAAAGTGAAAATATCCTGAATAAAGCTGTAAAAGCCCTCAATGATGAGCAGGTTCCGCCCGGCCCGCCCCGGGAGCTGGCGGATTCAACCATCGCAAAGCTAACTGAGATTACCGGGCAGGCAAGCACAGTACCAGTCGGCGGGCGAATCCGTTTTATAGAAAGGATAAAGTTCCCGAACAGCTTCACTAAGGTTGCTGCCGCAGCCGTGCTGCTGATTATGGCCGGTTACGCTACCGGACGGCTTTTATCTCCCAAGCCGCCGGATATGGAGCAAATTCGGGCTGCTCTCGAGCCGGTTATTCGCCAGAACGTCCTTGACGAGATGAAACAATACTGGCAGTTAGGTCTGACGGCCAGTTATGCTCAGCTTAAAGAAGACCTCAGCCGGCAATATCGTCGCGACTTGAATCAGTTCGCAGCATATACCCTGGTTGCTTCCGGCGCCGCGACTAATCAACTGCTCGAAGAGCTTATCGAGTCCATCAATACTGCGCAAATCCAGGACAGGCAATGGGTGGCAGCGGCAATTGGAGAAATAGAATTAAATCGACTGAAGGACAATGCCCAGTTAAGCAATGCTTTTGTGACCTTTGCCGTCCAGACTGAGCAGAATATGGCGCAAATTTTGTCTTATACTCAACCAGATAGTTTAGTTCCATACAAATTCACAGACCCGAACAATTCAAATTAAAGGAGCAAAAAAATGAAAAAGACTTGTATCCAGACAATTATTGTATTGATCGTTTTAAGTCTAATGACATCAACTCAAGCCTTAGCTCAAGACGTCGTCGAGGAAGAAAACCAGAAAGTTCTGGAAGCGCAGAAAAAGGAAGCGGACATTGCACGAAGATATACTGAGATTGCAGCGGAGGCAGCGGAAAGGAAAGCGGAGGTTGCGGCGAAGGTGGCTGAAAGGCAAGCTATGGTTGCACGAAAGCAAAAGGAAGCGGTGGAAAAGCGGATGTTAATTGAGGATGATTACGGGGATATGTATGACGATATGCTTGTAGATCTCCGAATCCCCAAAGTTACTCTTCCGCATTTACTGCATTTTCAGCAAAGTGGCAGCGGGGGGGGGGTTCTCGTGATTCCCTCTGCCCAGATGAAAATGGAAAATCTTGCCGCGATAACCGAAGATATGAGCATAATGTCCCGCATCTTCGACAAACAAGTTAGCCAGTCAAATGAGCCAACAGCAAGAGGAGGATTGTATGGCGATTTTAACCCATTTTTTGGGCGTGGCAATCGTACGACAGAAGCCATTTATCTTGAAGGCTATGGAGCGTTGTTTTTGATGAAAATAAATATGCTGCTCTCAGCGCCGCCCGAAGCGAAAAAAACAGAGAAAGCTAAAGAAGAAGATACGGATCCCGTCTGGTCACAAATGAGACGGGAAATGTATGAGCCCGAAAAGGGCCGAGGAAGCAGGACGAATGTCCGGCAGGAAGAAAAATACGATGCCGAAAAGGTCGAAACCATTAAAACTAATCTTATAAAAACACTAAAACACGCTACAAACATCCAGGCCCTGAAGCCAGAGCAGTTGGTGATTCTCACGGTCATTGGAGACAAGCACCGGTCTGCCGCGACTGTCACACGATCATACAGCTATAACAGCAGAGGCACAGGTCGTCGCAGGACTGTTCAAACTGCCCTTGAAGATGAAACAGGTTCTTTACTGCCTACTGTTCTGACGATTTGTGCGAAAAAGTCGGACATCGATGCCTTTGCACAGGGCGAGCTTGATTATGACCAGTTTCGCCAACGTACCGGGATTTTCAAATCGTATGCAAAAGCCGGACAAAATAATTATCCAGGTGCCCATGAACATCAGGTTGCTCATGAAGAACATCAGATTGTTCATGAAGAGCACACTGCGTTTTAGACGGTTTAGCAAATAGACTGATAATCTTAAATGTTGGTTACAGAATTAAAAGCTATGTATTTAGATACAGGAGTAAAAAAATGAAATCTTTTATCAGAGCCATTACGATTATTATCGTTCTTACTTTAGTCCCGGCGGCTTCCGCCACGGCCCAAATCACTCCGGTCCCAGCTCCGGCTCCAATTCCGGCCCCAGCTCCAATCACACCGGCCCCGGGTTCGAATGATGCGATCGTTCAGCTAAGGACACTTCTGAGTAGGACGAATCAACAGTCCGGCAGTGGGAAAGTACTCGTTATTCCCACCGCAGAGATAAAACCGCAGGACATGGTCACCTTAATGGAAGATATGACCGTTATGTGCCGCGTTTTTGATAAAAAGTTGGCACAGTCGAATCTAATTCCGGGAACGCCCTTTATTGGAAGGGTGACATTGCCGAGTTCTTTTTCACGGGACAGCCAGTCAATGGGGGCTATGTACGTTCAAGGTTATGGTGCGCTCTTTATGAGGACAGTTGATTTTCCTCTCTCGCCGCTATCACAAACAGAGCAGCAAGAGGAGACTGAAGAAGAAGATGCCGACCCGGTTTGGGAGCAGATGAAACAGGAAATGTTTTCGCCTCAGGAGGCTATAAAACGTGTTCCCGACCGCCCGGAAGAAAAATATGACGCCAGGAAGGTGGAAAATCTCAAATCCACTCTTACAAAGGCTCTCATACATGCGGCAAATATCCGAGGTCTCAAACCGGACGAGTCCGTAATTCTTACAGTAACCGGAAGCGGCGTTTCTTCGAACGTTGATAAGATTGTAATGAACAGGAATAACCAACTCCTCTTGCATACCAAAGATAGGAATATTGTCCAAATACTTGGGTCACCATCATTAAGCGACCTTGGTATTTCTTCGCCAACTGTCCTGACCATTCGCGCAAAAAAATCGTACATTGATGCGCTCGCACAGAACAAAATAGATTTTGACAAATTCGAGGAAAAGATACAGCTCATTTCATATCCCTTTCTGGGCGAAAACCTCAGCCGAGGCTTGCCTTCTTTTCCGACAGGGGATATATATGGAGGCAGTAGTAGCGATAGAAGGAGAAGCAGAAGCAGAAGTGGCGGCACAGATGCGATGGGACAGAGCAGCAGTAGAAGCGGCCGCCGGTAGATTCCATCGGCAAGCTTAGTAGAGGAGTCCCGAAAATATTAAACCCGCCGGGTAAATCGGCGGGTTTTCTTTTGCGCGCCATACGCAATACGAATCAAATGTCGAGGTTTTGCACTTCTAGTGCGTGTTCTCGGATGAAGTTTCGGCGTTTCTCCACGTCACTGCCCATTAAGATACTGAACAATCGGTCGGCTTCACCGGCATCGTCGAGTTTGACGTTCAACAAAGTACGCGTCTGCGGATTCATGGTCGTATCCCATAGTTGGTCGGCGTTCATCTCGCCCAAACCTTTGAAGCGTTTTATTTCAATTCCTTTAACGCCTATCTGTCTTATACTTGCGCATATATCCCCTAACGATGCGGCCGGGTATTTATCATCGCCGCTGAGAAGCTCGAACTTTGTCTGTGCGGTCTCACCGGAAAGGTGTTTCGTGGGTTTTAGTATAAAATCCTTCAGGTCCAAACCGAACTGCTTTATTAGTTGATTGTTTATTTGATTGATTCGGTCAACCTCGTGAAGCTCCTCGGCATCGATTGATTCTTCCTCTTGCCCTTCAGTTTGCTTTTTGAGTTCATCGAGCCGCTTGTCGTATTCCTCTCTTTTATAGTAAATCTCCTCTTCGTTTTCAGTGCAGATACGAAATTCCGGCAGCCCTCCTTCGGCGGGATTATAATACGCCCTGATGAAGTCGGTGAAGTTAATACCGCGTCTGCTCAAAACCATTATAATGCGTTCGGCCTCGGACAGAATTTTCACAAGCTCAGTCAGCTCTTTGTCGCAAACTTCGCGGGCCCCGTTGGAACCCGTCTTCTTATTCCTGGCTGAGCCGTTCGGGTCTGCCTGTTCCTTTTTACTTTTATTATCGTCCCTGATGATAAGTTCCGTACCTTCAAGCCCCTTGGATATCATCCGCTTGTGCATTTGGTTTTCGCTCAGAATATACTCTGATTTCTTGTGGCCCTTAATTTTGATTTCGTACAGGGGCGGCTGGGCGATATAAATCTTATTCTCTACGAACAACTGCTGCATCTGCCTGAAGAAAAAAGTCAGCAGCAGAGTTCGAATATGCGCGCCGTCGATGTCCGCGTCCGTCATTAATATTATCTTACCGTATCTGCACTTTTCCAGATTGAACTCATCGGTGCCTATACCGGTCCCCAGAGCACTGATAATGGTTCGGATTTCATCGTGTGCCAGCATCTTTTCAATACGGGACTTTTCCACGTTGAGGATTTTTCCCTTCAACGGTAAAATCGCCTGGATGTTCCTGTCTCGACCTGCCTTTGCCGAACCGCCCGCGGAATCACCTTCTACAATGAATATCTCGGTAGTCGCCTTTTCCTTGCTCGCACAGTCCCACAATTTGCCTGGAAGGTTTGAGCCGCTCAGCGCTCCTTTGCGTCTGGTAAGCTCCCTGGCCTTCCTTGCTGCTTCTCTGGCTGCCGCTGCCTGGATAGCTTTGTTTAGAATCCGCTTCGCTTCTGCCGGATGCTCTTCAAGGAAATGTCCTAATTGTTCGTTAACCGTTGTCTCGACGAAGCCGCCGACCTCAGGATTAGTAAGCCGCACCTTCGTCTGGGCTTCAAAGTGCGGGTCCGCGAGTTTCACCGTTACCACCGCCGTTAATCCCTCACGCAGGTCGTCGCCGGTTGTACCCTGCCCGTTTTTCAGCAGGTTATTATTTTTGGCGTAATAATTCATCGTCCTGGTCAACGCCGTCTTAAAACCCGAAAGATGTGTCCCGCCGTCGATGTTTCGGATGTTGTTGGCGAAGACCAGCACGTTTTCGGTGTATCCGTCGTTATACTGCATCGCCACTTCACAGCTCAGCATTGCCTGGCGGTCTTCCCTTGCCAGATGGATGACATCTTTATGAAGTGTTTCCTTGCCCTCATTCAGATGTTTGACAAACTCCTTAATCCCATCCTCGAATTTGAATACCTCTTTTTTCTTATTCCTGTCATCTCTGAAGCTGATTTGAAGTCCGCCGTTAAGATAAGCTAATTCCCGTATTCGTGTCAGCAGCATATCGTATGCTAATTCATGGTCTCCGAATATCTCCTCGTCGGGCATGAAGGTGATTTTTGTGCCGCGTTTACTGGTCGGCCCGATTTCTTTGACCCGTCCCTTGGCGACTCCTCTGGCGCACTCGAAATGGTAGTGTTTTCCGTCTCGATACACGTCGGCTCCCAGCCATTCGCTCAGGGCATTAACAACGCTGACACCAACGCCATGAAGGCCGCCGGCCACCTTATAACTGTCACTGTCGAATTTTCCCCCGGCGTGCAGCGTTGTCAACACCACCTCTAAAGCGCTGGTCTTTGCCTCTTTGTGTTCCTTGATGGGTATGCCCCGGCCGTTATCCTCGACCTCACAACTGCCGTCGGGATGGATGCGAACGTTTATATTATCACAGAACCCCGCCAATGCTTCGTCAATTGAGTTATCCAATACCTCATAGACCAGATGATGTAAACCTCCGCTGCCGCGGTCGCCGATATACATATCGGGCCGCTTCCGTACCGCTTCCACACCCTCAAGAATCTTTATATTGCTGGCATCGTATTGATGATCCTTCATACCGGTCCTTTACCTCTATCTTGTGTATCGTCTTTGTTAGTTGATGAATTATCTATTTTTTCCGTTTTCGCGCTGCAAAATAACACTTAATCAATAACGAATTTTATTTCTGTCAACCGAACTTTCGGACACTGCTGTTGCAGTTCTTTAAGAAGCTCCGAACTGCACAATTGAAGCTCGTACTTGTATGAAGGCGAATCCACCCTTACCTTCAACTGACCGCCGGAAACATCAACAATTTCACAGTGTTTGCAAAGTTCAGCCGGTATTAGCTGGCTCCACACTTCGACCACTGCTCCAAACTTCGCCTGCCGCGGTGAAACCCACTTGGTCACAAACGTCTGGGCAACATCGCCCACTTTGGCCGTTCTGTCAAACTTCTTTACTAATCGTCCTTTGACGGCATCACGTAGTAATTGTTCGCCTTCATCCATAATGCATCTTATATCTCAGACGAGATACAACCAACAAGGCTTAAAACTGCGTTTCTGTCCGGCAGATATAACTATCCTAAGTTGATGGGCATTAGAACATACAGGAAATTTGTCCCGCTTTTTATCAGGCCCGGCCTGTCCGGCTGGCCTAACTCAAAGTCGAACTCCGGCGTCTTGATAACACGAAGAACATCTATCAAAAACTGTGGGTTAAAGCCGATTTCCATCGCCTCGCCTTTATAATCTATGGGCATATTCACCTGGGCATCGCCTGTCTCCGGTGCTCTGCCGGAAAACACCAGTTTGTCCTTTTCAATCGACAGCTTAATCCCCCTCGACTCCTCACTCGTCAACAGCGATGCTCGCCTAACAGCACTCAACGCACCATCGGTCGATAGTGTCAGCTTCTTGTCGTGATCGCTCGGAATTATGTCCTCATACTTCGGAAAGTTGCCTTCCACGAGATTTGAGCTTATGACAACGTTCGCGCAGCTTAGTATAATCTGGTTATCGACGAGCTTAACTGTCACGCTGTCTTTCTCGCTGGAGCCGATTTTGTCCAATAGCCCCATCGCTTTGGCCGGTACTATTATGTTTCCCGGTGCTTTATTTTTCGCCGGCGCCGAAGACAGGTTGACTCTGCACCGTGCTAATCTTCTGCCGTCTGTCGCAACTAACAGCAGCTTCTTGTCCTTTATTTCCCACAGCACACCGTTAATAGCGTAGCGGCTGCTTTCTCTCGCCGTCGCAAACAAACTCTGCTCGATACCGGCCTGAAGAGTACCCAGAGCGATTTTTATGTCACCGTCACCATCGAAGCCCGGCACTACCGGATACTGGCCCGTCTCACCTGGTGAGTAAATCGTAAAATGGCTGTCAGTGCCTTTTATTTCACAGGTCCCTTTTGAAGCTTCCAATAAAAGAACATCGTCAACGCTTTCACGCACAATCGCCGCCAGCCTGTCCGCCGGTACGATGATCTCACCTGCTTTTTCAACCTGGACCTCGGAGATCAGATAGTTAATGCCGACCTCTAAATCAGTTGCGCATATCCGAACTGCTTTCTCCTCAGCAGTGATTTGCACACACCGCAGTATCGGCTTGGGTGTTCGGCTCGGCACGACGGACGTCAGCAGACCCAGGGCATCACCAAGGGCCGCTCTGTTGAAAGTTACTTTCATAGTAAACCTCTGCGCTAAAATACAAAATAAGGTTAAAGAATCAAAATTTCTTCCGTAAAAATGCCTGCGTAGTTTACACTAAAATGTGCACCTTCACAACCTTATTTTCGCAAAAAAGATGAAGCTTTTCGAATACGCATTAACCTTACGGCTATAGGGATTTATAGAGATGACAAAGGCGTTTTAAGGACCGATAAAGATAAAAATCTTAAGGGGCATCAGCCCGATTAAAGGTGTGGATAGGTAAGGATTTCCCCAAGAAGAAATCGGTTTATGTTTTCCCCTGGTGCCCGGTTACAGGTTTGTTCGACGTACATTAACCTCAAGATATTGAACACCCCATTGAAGGGCTTCTTCGTGGGTGGCGAAGAACACGTCCAGCCGGTTTCCTTTGATGGCGCCGCCTCTGTCGAGAACTTTCACGGGCTGGCTGTTGCTATAGCCCGGGATGAGCATTTCGGTGCCAAAGGAGTATCGTCTGTCGGCCGCCACGAAGGTATCACCCGGCTGTATCTCGTACCCACAGGCCGTTATCCCATCTGAATATTCCCCGCAGCATCTCGGACACGGACAATAGGCCGTTACACGCATTTCTATGCTTTCCCATTCACCGGGCAACTCGGTATTACGCTCGGTTTTACTCTCAGTATTACTTTCTATATTACTCTCAGGTTTAATCTCGGGATCGTTGGATTGTTGTTTTGTACCATTCTCCGGTTTTGTTTGATCTTCTTGCGGCTGTTGCGGTTCAACAGGTTCGGCCTCGACCTTTATTTCGGATTCATTCGAAA
>CAZWME010000017.1:0-19246 GCA_964634515.1 uncultured Pirellulales bacterium
GATTCCTCGAACAAGTTCGAGGAGAAATGTACCAGAATCTGGAACGATATTTGCCACCTAATTCACCTTTTCAATCACAAAGAGAGACATTTAATAATTTGTGACAATGGCTAACATTTGCCTGCAGCGGGACCTCGGGCAAGCCCTCGGCCCCTGAGGCAGGCGTTATGTGCTGAGAAACAAATGATAGAAAAATCGAAGCTAATAGATCATCGTCGGGCGTTGGCAGCAAATGAGGACGCATATACTTTTGAGTTCAATGACGAAAATATCGAACGCTTAATTAAGACTCTAATTCCACGCCTTAGAAACTCGGGATATAAAGTAACTCTCGGTAAATCTGTCGATATTCTTACACTAATCATCAGGCTTCTTTTCGATACCCAAGACAATAGACCCTTTTTTCATGTTGAAGGCACGGAATTGCCTCTTTGCTGGAACTCACCGAAGGATTGGGACAAGGACTACATAAAATATGAATGGGGGCATTTAAGATCACGAAATCAGGCGCCGGAAAAAGCATATGAATTAGAAAACTTAGGTTTGTATTCCGCTCGATGTAATCAACATATCCAGACTAGTATGCACATTGAGGAACTCATGGTCTATGGGGGTATCTTGGCACAGCGTATCAGTAATGTACTTACAGCTAGGAGGAAGCTATTTGACTCAACAGAATGGAAGGAGTTGATCTCAAAACTCGGCTAAAGCACATAACAATCTCTTCCAGCGGAGCGCAAAAAACCGCGCCCGCTGAAGAGCATGTTAGCACATGGTTTTTGTGTTTCTATGGGAGAATTGGTCATAACAGGTATTCCTAACCTTCAATTTGGCAATAGCCTTTTCCTCGAAACAACAATCTGTTGCATATCTTAATTAGTTGTGGTATAAGGACAAGCGTCAGTAGAAATTAACAGGTAGTCAGAGGTTAATAATCAGTAATATGGAAACAACAGAATTAAAATCAGCAATATCGGATTTGTCGGCCCGGATTGAAAAAATCCGGGACTGGCTTTGACTTGTCCAAGAAAAAAATCCAATTGCAAAAGCTGGAAGCCCGGATGTCCAAAGAGGGCTTCTGGGACAATTCCGAAGAGGCCCAGTCTGTAGTGTCGCAACTGAGCATGCTTAAATCGCTCGTTGAGCCGGTGGAGGAAATGCAGCGTGAGGCCAAAGACCTTCAGGAGCTGTTCGAAATGGCCTCAGATGAATCAGATGAGGATGAACTGGTACTGTTGGAGGATGACCTGAGTGCACTTGTCAAAAGGTGTGAACAGGTCGAATTATCGGGGCTGTTATCCAGAGCCGAAGATACGAAAAACTGCTTCTTCAGCATTCACGCCGGGGCAGGAGGAACGGAGAGTTGCGATTGGGCAAACATGCTGCTTAGAATGTACACGCGATATTTCGAGGCAAACAAATACAAATTCCAGGAACTTGATATCACACCGGGAGAAGAGGCCGGCATCCGGTCGATAACTCTGCGAGTGAGCGGGCCTTTTGCGTTCGGCAAGCTCTCATGTGAAACCGGAGTTCACCGGCTCGTAAGAATCAGTCCGTTTGACTCACAAAAAAGGCGGCATACAAGTTTTGCAGCGGTGGACTGCATTCCGGAATTCGATGAGGACATCGATATTGAAATAAACGAGGAAGATATTCGAATCGACTTCTATCGGGCCAGCGGCGCAGGGGGACAGCATGTGAATAAAACCAGCTCGGCGGTACGGATTACACATGAGCCAACGGGGATTGTTGTGCAGTGCCAGAATGAAAGAAGCCAGCATAAGAACAAGGCCCAGGCGTTAAAAGTGCTCAAAGCCAGGCTGTATATGCTCGAAGAGCAAAAACGCGACGCCGAAGTTGCCAAACTTTACGGTAACAAGGGTGAAATCGCATGGGGAAGCCAGATACGAAGCTACGTTATGCAGCCTTACCAAATGGTCAAGGACCATCGAACCGACTACCAGAGGGGTAATGTTGATGCGGTTTTAGATGGAGAACTCAACGGATTTATCGAAAGCTATCTGCGGCATCGAACCAAAAACAAACAAAAGTAAACAGGAGCACCTAATAAAATGAATCTGCATTCAAACGGCTTATTTCGCATCTGGACGGCGTCAGGCTGCATCGACCATCATCGGATGGCCTGCTTCGCCTTCCTTGCCAGATACGAAAATGCTCGTTTTCGGTGCTACGATTCATTTTGTTAGGCACTCTCAGGAAAAGGGCAAAAAAATGAAAGATATTATTGAGGTAGAGTTAAAAACACGGACAGTTGATCCTGCAAAATGCGGGACAGACCTGCTTGCGGTGGGGCTGTTTTCAGATGCGAAGGGGCTTGATAAATTAAATGCACAACTCGACAGTAAGCTTGACGGTGCTATCGAGCGGCTGATTAAATTAGGCGATTTCAAAGCCAAAAAGGGAGCCAGTACAATCGTTTACGGCAACGACGGCACAGGGCCCCAAAGGATTCTGCTGGTCGGTTTAGGTGAAAAGAAAAAAGCAACGCTTGAGACGGTTCGCAAAGCGGCATCCAGCGTGGCAAAAAAGTCGGTGGAAATGAAAATAGAAACAGTCAGCCTGGCGCTGCATAATGCATTCGGCGGACGATTCGATTTATCTGCAATGGGCAGGGCTGTAGCGGAAGGGGCCTATTTCGGCAGCTATCGCTACGATGAGTTTGTTACCGAGAATGAAAACGGACGCGCAGATTCGCTCAAGGTTGAGGTAATTGATTCCGAATCGGCAAAAACAAGAACATTAAAGAAAGGTCTTTTGAAGGGAATTGCTATCGGCAAGGCCCAAAGCTATGCCCGGACAATAGCCAATCGGCCGGCTAATGTCATAAGCCCGCCTGAGCTGGCAGCCGCCGCAAAAGAGCTTGGTCGCGATTCAAAAAACCTAAGCTGTACCGTTTTCGATGAAAACCAGATGGCCGCAAAGGGTATGGGCGGAGTGCTCGCAGTCGGTTCCGGCTCACAAAACAAGCCGAGATTTATTATTTTGAAATACAATCCGGCCTCCAAATCCGCAAGCCGTCTGCCGACAATTGGTCTGGTGGGCAAAGCGGTAACTTTCGATTCCGGCGGGATAAGCATTAAACCGGCCGCCAATATGGACCAAATGAAATTGGATAAAAGCGGCGGTATCGCAGTGCTGGCCACAATGAAGGCTTTGGCAGAGTTGAAACTTCCTGTTAATGTTTACGGTATCATCCCGTCGGCGGAAAATCTACCGAGCGGATCGAGTTATCGGCCCGGTGACATTATTACAACCTTCAGCGGCAAAACCGTGGAGGTGCAAAATACCGACGCCGAAGGCAGAATGATACTGTGCGACGGTCTTCACTATGCCGTTAAACAAAAATGTGACATTATAATTGACGTTGCGACATTAACGGGCGCCTGTATGGTTGCTCTTGGAAAATATAAGGCCGGTTTGATGGGCAACGATAACAATCTGATAAAGCAGCTTCAAAAGGCCTCTAAAGACAGTGGTGAAAAGGTATGGCATATGCCAAGCGACGACGAGTACGCAAATGAAATGAAAAGCAAGATAGCCGACCTGAAGAATATCGGCAGCAAATGGGGAGGGGCCTGCACGGCGGCCGCCTTTTTGAGGCAATTTATCGGCGATACAAAATGGGCACACCTGGATATTGCCGGGATGGATATGTTCAGCACGGCTACCGAATTTTCAGCGGAAGGCTCAACCGGATTCGGTGTGCGGCTGCTTACTACTTATCTTATGAATTTAACGTCAAAGAAAGCCTGACAAAAAACAGGTAGAACCAAGACACAGAATGAATAATAATCGATGAAATCCTATGTAGTTATGAGTCAAAGAAATGACTAAAAAAAACAAGGCCATAGATACCGAGAGAATCATAAAAGCAGTTAAGGAAATACTCATAGCGGTCGGTGAAGACACCGAACGCGAGGGATTAAAGAAAACACCGGAACGAGTTGCAAGGATGTACGCCGAACTTTTGGGCGGGATGCACGAGGACCCCAAAAAGCACCTTCAAAGCACCTTTACCGAAAACTATGACGAAATCGTTCTGCTGCGTGACATACCGTTTTACAGCATCTGTGAGCACCATCTAATGCCTTTTATCGGCTCAGCCCATGTCGCTTATTTGCCGACGGGAAGGGTTCTCGGTATCAGCAAATTAGCCCGTATTGTGGACTGTTTTGCCCGCCGACTCCAGACCCAGGAGAGGCTGACTTTCCAGATAGCAGATTTTTTAATGGAAAGCTTAAAGTCACAGGGGGTCGCGGTCATAATTGAATCTTCACATAGCTGTATGACCATTCGGGGCATAAAAAAGCCCGGCTCAGTAATGGTGACATCGGCACTTCGCGGATTATTCAGGAGGGACCCGAAAAGCCGAAATGAAGTCTTAAGCCTGATGCATAACCGCAATAAGTAAGGGATTTTCTTTATGCATAAGCTTACCAGGCAGGTACGGTTTTCGATTAATCCTTTTTTAGCGGAAAACAATGAGGGATTCAACTCATATGCATCCCGGCCGGCCGGGGACGGACTTTCAATATTCCTGGAATTATCCGTCGAAGTGATTGGTGAGGTTGAGCCGGCCACGGGATTTGTCGTTAATGTAGCTGATATTGACAAAAATGTCCGCGAATTTGCAGTGCCGGTTTTCGCCGAGCGAATAAGACAGGATTTTCTACGGGCACAACATGTCGGTCTTTTTGCATTGACTGAGCTTTTAAAATCAGTTTGGAATATATTAGCCGATAAATTCGAGCCAGCACAATTAAGTAAACTGAGCCTGAAGCTGAATCCTTTCAGGAAGATGGCTATACATTTGAAAGATTTGGAGATGGTTTATTTTAGTGAAAAATTCGAATTTGCAGCAATGCACAAACTCTGGAACGATGATTTCTCCCAGAAGCAGAATCTCGAGGTTTTCGGTAAATGCGCAAATCCCGCCGGACATGGTCACAACTATATCGTTGAGGTTACGGTAAAAATGCCGACAAGCCAAAATAAGTTTCATACCAACGATTTTGAAAAAATAGTGGACAATGAGCTGATAAAACTCGTTGACCATAAGAATTTAAATGCCGACGTCAGTCATTTCAGTAAAACCATTCCCACAGTTGAGAATATTGCCGCTTTCGCATGGAACAAACTCTCAGGCAAATTCGGCAATTCGGACCTGCATTGCGTTACCGTCTGGGAAACCGATAAAACATATTGCTCGTACTACGGTCCGGACAGCAGCAAATAAAATAAATCCGAAACGTTGGGAGTATTATGTGCCCTGCTATTGAGAAATTTTGATTGTCGTGCCTTGACATATTCGACTCAACGTCATATAATATCTTCATTCAAGCCGTAAAAAACGCTGAAAAAACGGAACGCAACATTGTCTAAACGCATCTTTTGTTTGAAAGCAAATATAAAAGGAGCGCCATTCAGATTATTTTTCTTCGTAGTCCATTGAGAGTTCATTTTTCCGGAAAGAAAGGAATGAAAATGAAAACAAGAGCTTTCACACTAATCGAGCTGCTGGTGGTAATCGCAATTATAGCAATTCTTATGGCAATTCTCATGCCTGCATTACAGCGGGTGAAAAATCAGGCCAAAGGTACCGTATGTATTCAGAATTTACGCACTATGACAATGGCCTGGATTATGTATAAAGACGACAACGATGATGAGCTGGTCAAGGGCACAACCGGTGAAGCCAATGGTAGCTGGGTATTAAACCCTTCCGGTAACATGGTTGAGGACAAGAAGGAGGCCTTACGAAAGGGCGCGCTTTTTCCCTACGTCAGCAGCACTGTGGACGTATATAGCTGCCCTGCCGACCTGAGGCAGAAAAATCCAGAGATATATGCCTTTCGCAGTTACTCTATTGCAGGAGGTATGCACGGAGTAAACCCAACAGGCGACTGGGAGATTATTCCTCATATAAAATATACCGAAATAAAAAGGCCTTCAAGTAAATATGTATTTGTGGAAGAAGCCGATCCACGAGGATATAACAATGGTTCCTGGGTTATGAATCCTAAGTCACAAGGATGGGTTGACCCATTCGCAATCTGGCACAGCAGGTCACAAAGCACTTTGGGATGGGCTGACGGCAGTGCGGAAATGCACCGATGGCTGAGTAAAAGCGTAATCGATTGGTGCGAACAGGCCTGTGATGTAACGGCGGTCCAAAATTTCAATTTCTATTTACCCCGCGCTGATGATGATGTCGAAGACTTCACATTTATGCTCAATGGCTATGCTTATAGAAGGTTTCAATAGAACTAATTCCCCATCAAACAAGACAGCATTACGCGGTGAGCCGAATTATCATTAGGTTGAGAATAACGAATTTATCGGTCTTTATGGTGTAAGGTATTAACCTAAAATCATCTGCCCTACATTTCTTCGAATTCCTTAATGCCTATCCCAAGGATACTTACGGCGAACATGCCCTTACTAAAGCTATGTTCTTTATTTGCCGATACTTATGGTATTAGAAGGCTATTGGTCAACCCGCTCCAATCAGAGACTAAAATCAATACATAAGGCGCGGCCAAGACTATAAAGGAAATGGTTTCGGCAGAAAATTCAGGTATTACAGTGAGGTTGTATTCGTTTATTCGCGCAGCCGACGGGGACGAAGTCCATCCAAATCGACTATTAGTGAAGCAATAATGCCCAAGCGATTCTTAATATTATTTATATTGGTGTATAGCTGTAACATGGTTATTGCCGGACAAAACCTGGCATTGCGCAAGAGCTATACGCTCGGCGCCAAACCCAATTATTATTTGTGCACTGATATATCCGATGTGATTCAACTAACTGACGGTAGAACCTCCGGCAGTCAATGGACAAATAAGAGCACCGTAGGCTGGCAGAATGCTGAACCGGCAGTGGAAATTGTGATAGATCTCGGCAAAAAGTCTGTTATCAACGAAGTGCGCATTCACACTGTCGGGGGGGGCTTCGCAGATGTAGAGTTTCCTGAATTTGTAGTTGTGCTGTTGAGTAATGATGGCCGGGAGTTTCGATTGGCCGGAGTTGTAAGCAGTAAAAACTTGGCAAATGTCAGAGCGCGCGGCTATCGCGGAGCCTCGCGCACGATGAGCATTGGAAATATAAACGCATCGGGACGATACGTTAAACTCGTAATCAGGCCAAATTGGCGCTATGTGTTTCTTGACGAAGTAGAGGTATTCGGTGATTCGCTTTCGGCTGCAAATAATAAAAAACTCAGGAGTAATCTCGAAGTATTCAAGTCTTCTGAGGAGCTGTTAAGTAAAGTCGAGGATTATTTACATTTGAATGACATGGTTGACGCCACGCTCAAAACTGTCAAAGAAAGCCGCGCGTATCTGTCCGGCCAGCTCAGCGAGAAAATCATCTACGAGCTTGAAAGCCTTGCCCGGAAAACAGATGCATCAACAAACAGATTATATTCAACCGATGAGCTTCCTGACATAAAGAGGCAGGTAGGCAAGGCACGAGCCGCGATATATAAGGCGGTGTATGAAAAACCATTCGTGTGTCTGCCGGGAAATCCGATGGAAATGGTTTTTGAAAAAAATATGGTTCTTCGCGAAAGAACCAAAGATATAAACATTCAAATGTGGCAGAACGAATATGAGTCGGCTGCTTTTAATATTATAAATTGTTCCGACGAAGTGATGACAATGGGTGTTTCCATATCTCCATTGCTCGGTCCAGCCGGTGGAAAAATCGACAGTAACAAAGTGTTCAAAGTCAGAAGAGCCATATATGTTACAGGCAGTACTGTTGGTTCGATAGCAGACGCCCTTGTCTTGCAGACGAAGCCCTTTAATTTACAGCCCGGAGAGCTTAGACAAATATGGCTCACGATATATAGTCCGACGTTAACAGCCGGGACATATAAGGGCCAGGTAGGTGTTTGGGCAAAAGGTGAAAAAACTAAAAAACTGCCCATAGAAACCATACCGGTTAATATAGAGGTCCAAAAACACAAATTTCCCGAGAAGTTTGCCCTTCATACATGCAACTGGGCCTACTATAAAGTCGCATCTTCAGCCGAGATGGCCGAAGACCTTCGCAATCATCATATTAATGTTTATACCGTTCCTCCGCAGGACCTGCCTTTTCTGCGATTTTCATCGGACCGGCCCGACGTTATCAGAAAACCAAATTTCACAAAATTAGACAACGCTCTTCGCTATCATAATTACGCCGGGACATACCTGCTTTGCTTAGACTTCAACAGCAGTAAGAAAGACCATGGCCGGTTTGGAAATGTCAGATGGATGAGCGGGCGGTGGAAGGCCGTTTTTTCGCAATGGCTTAAAAACATAGTAAAACATCTCAACAATGCCGGCATCGGCTATGATAAATTCGCGTTTTATCCGTTCGATGAGAGTCTGTGTGATGACTTTTACAAACTTGCAAAACTAATCAAAGAAACAGATCCGAAAGTGAGAATTTACGCCAACTCATTCGGTAAAGGGCCCAAAGAATTTGTGCGATTCAGAGAGCTTATCGATATATGGTGTCTTCAGGACAGTCACTGCGAGCGGCATCCTCAATGGCTGGAGCAAATAAAAGGCTTCGGAAAACAAGTCTGGACTTACGAGTGCTTAAGGCCTATGAAAGCCAAAGATCCTTATTCGTATTTTCGCCTGATGCCGTGGCGTGCCTTTAAGCGAGGTCAAACCGGGGCCGGCTTCTGGATTTACTACTACGGACTTCATTTTAAGCCCGGCGCTGTCCCCTGGGATGACACGTTAAGACCTCAGGGTTTCTCAGGCGTTGTTTATGGCAGCCGAGTAAGCCCGGTACCGGCTCTTGGTGAGAATATCGTCCCATCCCGGCGATGGGAAGCCTGGCGGGAGGGGGTCGAAGACTATCAATACATTTTCGAACTGCAGAAAGTTATAGAGAAGATTAGCACTGAAAAACCAAAGACAGCAAAACGAGCCCAACAATTTCTTAACGATACGGTCGATTACGTTTTGAGAAATGCCGGCGATTGTAATGCTGTTTACCGTGCCCGAAGAGAGCTTAATAAAATTCTACAGGAAATTAATTGCGAACGGTCTGCTGAGAAAAGATAGCCTTGTCAAGGACATAAAATTAATATTAGTTGCCGAACAGGATAAGCGGTATTAGATGTCATTACGAAAACGCATAATAATGAATGCCGGATCAAACTGGGTGGGAATGCTGGTAGCGGCGGCGGTCGGGCTGGTGCTGTTCAGGACTATACGGCACAACCTTGGCGCGAGCTTCGGTGTGTGGGCGCTGCTTTCAACCGGGCTACGGTATCCTATGATTTTGGAAAGAGCGTTCTCACTGTCAACAAATCGTTTCGTAGCTTTCTATCGTGATAATACCGATCAGATGAATCGGTTTGTTTCAGCCTCTTTCGGAATTCTGATTGTACTGGCTTTATTAACTATCGCAGCAGCAGTTTTATTATCATTTTTCGTTTCCGACATATTCACGGCTATCACCTCCGAATCGGCGCGCGACGCACAGATTACATGCATACTGGTCGGTGTTACATTGGCACTGCGGATAGTGGGCGCGACTTTCGGCGGTGCATTGAGAGGTTATCAGTACCATACGAGATCCAACGCCGTTGCAATTACAGCTAATCTGCTTCGCATGGTCTTAACTTTAGGAATACTTTCCCTTTGGAAAAGTATGATCGCTGTGCAGTTGGCATTCGCAACGGCAGCGGCGGTGTCTGTACTGTTGATGTTTTCAGTTGCACGAAAATCGATCGAAGGTTTCAAAATCGTTGTCTCGAAAATTGGAAAGAATACTATTAGAGAACTCTTTCGACATACCGGCCACGCGACCGCCCGTTCGGGCAGCATGGTTTTTATGTTCAGTACATTGGTATTAGTGGTCGGAAAAGTAGGCAGCGCTGAGGACGTGGAGGTTTATGCTATTGCCTCTCTGATTCCCAGCTTTATTCGCGGACTTCTGGCAGGAACTCAAAATGTTTTCCTGCCGGTTATCACCAGTCTTAATTCAAGCGGGCAAACCGAAAGAGTAAAAGCAGTTATTAAAAAAGCGACCCACATAAGTTCTGCTCTGGCGTGCGCTTTATTGATTTTGCTGTTTGTCTTCACCAAAGAAGTTCTTGCTATCTGGTTTGAGGATGCCGTTCCATCAGAAACGATTCTTGTGATGCGAGTATTGATAATATCTGTTATAAGCCGGGGATTTTTCGGAATATGGTTACCTTCATTGGCAGGCATAGGACATCTTAGAGGATTGACTATCGCGGCAATAACAACTGCAGTAGGCGCTATTATACTTGAGCTAATTCTATTGCAAGGTTTCGTTTCGGTACCATTGGCACCGTCGATAGCACTGGTGGTTGCCTTGTGGGCGTATATGGGGCTTTGGTTACCCATCCACGGCCTGCGCAAATTAGGGATACAACCATACGAGTATCTCAAAGACAGCTTATCTGGCCCTCTGGCGGCAAGCCTCGTTTCAATCGCGTCACTGTGGATGCTGAACAACATTCTGCCGAGGGAAAATGCCCATTGGGTGTTAATGCTTACATTATCCATCGTTATTACAATAGCAAGTTTCACAGTTATTTCGCTACGGAAAGAGACGGCTGATTTAATCGTCGCAGTGAGAAAAAAATACGAAAGCAAAAGGGAACATCGAATATGAAGGCCCTCGTCATTAATCAATGCTCCACAAATAAAGGGGACAGAGCCGTTCTGTTTTTTGTGATCAGAGAGCTGGCACGCAATGGTATTAACCAGGTCACGGTATCTGCAAGTAATCCGGAATATTGGGAAGAGAAACCGGATTTCCCAGAGACTGCTGTGCGAGTTATCCCATGGGGATGGGACAATTCCCGTAAAAAAGACGTTGGCTTTTGGGGCAAAGTAATTCGTCGAATACATAAGGTAATACTCAAGCGGCGTATTAATTTCCCCTTGGTACGCAACGCCCTGATTGCAGGCAAAAGTCCGTGGTATCTTCGCTTTCTGATAAACAGGCAATTCGTAAAAGCCCTCAGAGAAGCTGACATCGTCATCAGCACCGGAGGCCACCACATCACTACCATGTTTGTACCTGATGCGGTCACTCCGCAGATATTCGATATGGCAGTAGCTTTGCTTTACGAAAAACCATTATTACTCTGGTCACAATCTATCGGATCGTTTAAATTTAATTCGGTCAAAAGCAGATTGATGGTACAAAAAATACTTTCCGGCTCCGGCCAAATATTTATCCGCGACGAGGACTCGGCGGAACAAATAAAAGAAATGCAGGTTCCCTTAAAGCATGTATCAAAGACACGCGAGTCCGTGTTCGGCCTGTGCGATATTGTCAAACCACGAACCAAACCAGGTAACCGCCCGCCTGTAATGGGCATCTCCGTTTATGTTCACACACGAGCCAACCAAATCAAAGAGCACGAAAATAATCCGAGTTATTTCGCATCGCTGATTGACCATGCCATAGAGGCCGGATATAAAGTGCGTTTTTTTCCTATGGAGCTGCAGGGCACAGATCGTCGCTTTATCGAGGCCGTGATAAACAATGTCGATAAAAAAGAAAACTGCGAAATTGTCGAAGGCTTTCCCGGAACTATAGACCATATCAATGAAATCGCACAGTGCAAAATGTTTGTCGGGCATAAAACTCACTCACAAATCTTCTCTTTACTGGCTGCAACACCTCTGCTGGCGATTGCATACCATAAAAAAACCGAGGATTTTATGGCTCAATACGGGCTTGAAAAATATTGCATTACAGATGCGCAGATCAGCACAGAAAAACTTATCGAGCTTTTCGACGAAATCAATAATAACCTTGACTTAATCAACCAGAAACAAGAAATGACGGGTTCCAAAATGTGTAAGCAGGTCAGGGAAGATTTTGCAAGAATGATTGAGCAGGTCCGCAATGTAAAATAAAGCAGAGCGAAACTTAACGGATATAGAGTGAAAAAATCGAAAATCAAAAGAAAATACTTATTAAAAGCTGATTTTTCACCTGTAATCCCATCCTTTGATTTCCGATATTTAACTTAAGACGTTAGTTCCGATATCAACAAGCCATATTAAAGGTAACATCATGGCAACATTTATTGCAGTATTATGTTTGATTGCAATAGTAATATGCGTACCGCTGGTGGTCTTGAAGCCGAAGTGGGTCTTTTACATATTCCTGATATCCGTTACGTTCCACAGCATACTTGCCAGCTACATATATAGTGCGGGCAACCTTGGTATGCCCCGAACGTGGGCACCGGCAGACATCCTGGCGTGGTTGACATTGGCAGCGGCGATTTTTGTGCGCCGGCAGCGACAGTATCCTTCCGGCATTATTGGAAAATGCTTTATTGTCATAGCAATATTAACCGCACTTGCGTTGATACAGGGGCTGCTGATGTACACCCAGACCGCCTTTACGCATTCGAGGGTGGCACACTTCGTAGCAGCAATGATATTCGCCCTTCGGTATTTCACAAACTTTTCCCGAGCGAACGGATTCTTAAAATTCACGGTCTTTCTGCTGCTGGCGATGTTCGGCGTACATATACTCGTAAGATTCGGTGTTTTCACACCTCGTGTGGCTGAAATCGAAGTCTCAACACAATTGGGCGGCGAAAGAGGTACATATACTCTTGTTCCCCTGCTTTACCTTTCGCTGATAAGTATCGCAATAGGCAGACTTGTAAGCAAAGTCGGTTTGTCTGCCATATCCATCCTGATGATAATGGTTGGTATAGGCGGCATAATACTCAGCGAAACAAGGTCAATGTACGGGGCAATGGGCGTGCTCGCAATAGCATCGCTGCTGTTCATCAAAGGCAGAATCAGAACCATGCTCGCATTCGGAGTTGTAGGCATCCTCGCGATTGGAGCAACCTCTGTGATAGGCTTCGATTTTATGGAAAGATTCAGGGCCGGCTCCACGAGAACGGGCAATGTCGAAATGCCCAAACCTTTTCAAAAAGGTACCTGGAGAGCGCTGGAAAATGGAATAATCATTTCAAGCTATAAGCAGGAACCTTACTTCATATTGACCGGCAGAGGTATCGGGGCACTGCATCCGGCACCAGCGGGCAAATCGCCTCTCGTGGGCTTTTACCATTCAGAATATCTTGGCTGGCTGGACAGAAGCGGCTTACTCGGATTGGCCACGGTGCTCATCCTGATATTCGCTATCCTTGCGCGGAGCTTTTCTTTATCCAGAAGTGACATCCCATATATGAGATATTACGGCACAACGAGCTTTTTATTAATGCTGGCATTGACGGCCGATGGATTTTTCCACCCAATATTCTCTAATCCCCGCGGGGCACCGTTGTTGATATGCTTCGCCGCCATAATAGCCAACTGGCAGGATATCTATGCAAGCCTTTATCAGGAAGATGATATTCCTGAAGAAGAAGATAGTATTGAGGAAGAAGAACCATGCCCTGAACTTACTTATGCGTAAAATCATGTGGCATTGAATATACCTCGGAGCACCTTCTCAATTGCAGCAGGAAAAGAATAAATCAAAAATGCGCGTATTGATGGTAGCCGGTGCAAGCACAGGCGGTTTGTACACGTACACTGACGCCTTATGCAGTGGTTTGTGTCAAACAGGTGCAGATGTCACCGTGCTTACAAATCCATTGTGGGCGGACCTGCAGAGACCATTTAAAGTCGAAAGAATTCTGTTTGAGTTCACGGATAAGAAAAAACAGTGGTCACAAATGCACTGGGCGGCAGACCGATTTTACCGAAGCCTGCTTAACAGTTTGCGTAGAAACCGGTTTGCCGCCGGCGGGCGTTTCGATGTAGCTCATTTTCAGGGCGTCGGTACTCCGCTGCTGGATCAGTTTTTTTTCAAGCCCATAGCAAGGCAATTGCCTATTATACTTACCGTCCATGATGTTAAACCTCATTATGAACGTTTTGTCAGCAGGGCTTTGTTCATAAAACGAAGCCTTCAAATCCCCCGGCGTTTGATAGTCCACTATGAGGATGGCAAAAAACAACTGGCCGACCATTGGGGTATTTGCTCCGACCGTATAGATGTTATACCCCACGGAATAATGCCTGTGCAAAATCCCCCCGACCAGACGGATGCACGGAAAAAATTAAATCTGCCGCAAGACCGCCAGATAATACTTTTTTTCGGAGGTATCCGACCAAATAAAGGTCTGGACGTTCTTATAAAGGCATTGAAAATTATTAAGGCGCGTAATCATCGGGTTTTGCTGATTATTGCCGGCGGCCTTCTGGGTAGATTTAATTTCGATTCATATTCCGATATGATAAGAAATACCGGTTTATCAAACCATGTGCAGACCTTTATCAACTTTATCCCGGAAGAAGATGTGGATTATTTCTTTGCGGCGTCCGATCTTGTCGTATTACCTTATCTTAAATTTGAAGCACAGAGCGGAGTATTACTTCGTGCCTATGCCCACAAAAAACCCGTTGTGGTCAGCAATGTCGGAGCGATGGGAGAGCTTGTGTCGTCAGACAATATAGGTTTGGCCGTAGAGCCCGGTGCCGTAGAGCCATTGGCACAGGCCGTTATAAACGCTCTGGATGACCTCGATAAGTTCCAGTCCCGCTACAGTCCTGACCTCGAACGCAAATACGGTTGGGAACATATAGCTGAACTGACTATGCGCAGCTATAAGGCCGCTATTAATATCAATCGTGAATGATTAACACAAAGTGACAATGAAAATTGCATACGTAGTTTCGAGTTTAAAAATCAGTATGACCTTTGTGGTCAACGAACTCGAAGCGCACGAAAAAGCCGGATGGCAGGTTCTGCCTTTGGTCAGTTGCAAACCGGGTACGCTTGAGAATTTGTCCGAAGTTATGGTCAAATGGAACAAACGGGCTGTTCATCGTCCCGGCATCCCTGTACAAATTGGGGCAACCTTAAGAGAAATTATCACGCACCCGATTCGTTTTGCTAAAGTCTTTTTTTGGCTGGTAACTTTGCTCGTCCATAGTCCCCTTGAATTTGCAAAAGCACTTTATGAATTAACTGCCTGCTGCTGCTTTGCCGACAAGTGCAGACGTTTCGGAGCAGAACATATACATGTGCATTTTGCCAGCCGGTCTCTGAGCCTGGGTCTGATGATGGGGATACTGACTGACCTGCCCATCTCCTGTACTGTTCATGCTTTTGACATATTCACAAGAAGCCCCGGCAGCTTACGAATGCGATTAGCCAAATGTAAATTCATAGCCTCTATATCTCAATTCAATGTCGAATATCTGCGAAGCACCTGCGGCAGTTCTGTTGCTGATTTGTGTCGTGTCGTGCATTGCGGGATAGATGCAGAAAAATTCAACTCTGTTTCTCGCCAACCCGAACCCGGCAGAATAGTTTGTGTGTGCCGGCTTAGCCCAAAAAAAGGTCTGGACGTTGCGATAAGAGCTTGTGCAAAACTGCGAGATAATAATGTAAAATTCATGTTCGAAATTGCAGGAGATGGGCCGCAGCGCCGGGCCCTTGAGGAATTGATTGAAAGGCTGAACCTGGCTGATCATATTAAGTTACTCGGAACCAGGCCAAACGACCAACTGGCAGAGCTGTTTAGTCGGGCATCTGTATTTCTTATGCCCTGCGTTAAGAGTCCCGATGGAGATATGGACGGCATTCCCGTTGCGATGATGGAGGCAATGGCATGTGAAGTACCGGTAGTGTCAACTGCTATATCAGGTATTCCCGAACTTCTCGAAGATGGCAGAACAGGTCGGCTGGCTCCAGAGAAAGACACCGAAGCACTGGCACAAATCCTACAAGAGCTTCTCGGAGATATGGATAAAATCGAACAGTTTGGAAAAGCCGGACGCCAGCGTGTCCTTACAGATTTTTGTATATCTGAAAACGCAGCAAAACTGAGGGAGCTAATCAGAAGCTGATGCACATCCTTTATATTCATCAACATTTTGCAACGCCAGCGGGCAGCACCGGCACACGTTCGTATGAATTTGCACGCCGATGGGTAAAAGCAGGACACAAAGTCACCTTGATAACCGGTTATTATGACATCGGCGGTTTGCAAGTAAACAAGGGGCTTTACCGGAAACAGACTATAGAAGGAATAAACGTAGTCGTTGTCGGGACCAAATACAGTAACAAGCAATCATACTTGCGCAGAATAATTTCATTTCTTTCCTTCTCCTTTTTGAGCATTTATGCCGGCATCAGGACAAAAGGTGTGGATGTAATTTATGCATCCAGCACGCCTTTGACCGTCGGAATTCCAGCTATGGTGATAAAGCGGGCAAAGCGCGTTCCATTTGTTTTCGAGGTGCGCGACCAGTGGCCTGAAATACCAATCAAACTGGGTATTATAAAAAACAGGTTTCTTATCAAAGTACTTTTATGGCTCGAAAAAACCATTTACACAAGCTGCTCCTGGATAGTCGCTCTGTCACCGGGTCAGGCGGAAGGCATAAAAGAAGTATTGGCTGACGAAAAACCGATAACAGTAATACCCAACAGTTGCGATATTGATGTATTCAGACCTGATATTGACGGCTCAGCAGTTCGACAAAAAAGGGGCTGGGGGGACAAACTTGTTCTTCTTCATACCGGCGCAATGGGTAAGGTAAACGGGCTGCACTTTGTCATCGAAGCAGCCGAAAGGCTTAAAGACCATAGTGATATTATCTTTGTATTAATAGGTAACGGAAACCAAAAATCTTCTCTGGAAAGCGAGGTTAAAAAACTTGGTTTGGCAAACGTGGAAATTTTATCCTCTGTTCCGAAACAAGAGTTGCCCGAATTTTATGCCGCGGCTGATACAGGTCTTGTGATAATCGGCAACTACCCGATTATCGAGCAAAACTCAGCCAATAAATTTTTCGACTCTTTGAGCGCCGGCAGGTCTGTTCTGATAAATTATTCCGGCTGGCAAAGGAAGATTCTGGAAGAAAACGAAGCCGGGTTTGGCTGTGATTTGTGCAATCTTGATCAATTCGTCGAAAAAGTGCTTTACCTGAATTCGCACAGGCAGCAGATAAAACAAATGGGACAAAATGCCCGCAGAGTCGCCATTGAAAAATTTAGCAGAGACCGGCTGGCAAAAAAGGCCCTTGAGATAATTTCTGCAGTGAAAAAATGAATGAGACGCAAAGCCAGATAGAATTTCAGGACCTCCGGGTCGAGTATGCCGGACAGGTCGCCGAATTACATATTCAATGTATAAGCACCGGTTTTATCAGCTCTCTGGGTATTGATTTTGTAACTTCCCTGTATGAAGCCATCGTTCAAAGTAATTCGAGTTTCGGCGTTGTCGCAGTCAGAAATGAAAAAGTGCTCGGATTCGCAGCATTTAGTACAAATATCAATACACTTTATAAATCTATCGTTTGGAAAAAAGGGCTGAAATTTGCATTACTATTGGCAGGTCATATGTGTTCCCCGAAGCGAGTAAAAAGGATGCTCGAAACTCTGTTTTATCCCGCCAGAATAAAAAGAATGAACCTGCCTTCAGCGGAACTGCTCTCAATCGCTGTCGCTCCTGAAGAACAGCGAAAGGGGCTGGCCGGCCAATTAATTGAAAAGGGATTCCGACATTGCCGCAAGACAGGCGTAGATAAAGTCAAGGTTCTAATCGGAGCAGATAACAAGGCGGGAAATAAATTATATCTCAAGTCCGGATTCGAGCCTGCCGGACAGATTATCAATCATGGCCTGCCCAGTAATGTTTATGTCGCTCAAATCAATCAGGTTTGAACCGGAAATCATTGCCCCTTACGGATTGCACCCCGAAGGCCTTCCATCTTCAAATAGCCCTTTTTCCAAACCACAATTCCTGAAACAACAAATACGATTACGTACACAATCAGGGCATATCTGGTTTTTATCTGGCTCATAGCAAGACCAATCAGGGCATACAGGGCAGCTAAGGCGTAACAAATGGCAACGGTTTTTTTAAGCGGTATTCCCCTGTCAATCATCTGGTCGTATATATGCCCGCGGTCTGAAACAAACAACGGACGCTTATTTATAAATCGTCTGACAAGTGCAACAGCCGTATCGAGAATCGGCAGTCCAAAGACCACGACCGAAGCCATCCACCATCTTGGAATTTTCTCGGCAAACAAAATCATAAGAACCGCCACTACAAAGCCGAGCAGCATACTTCCGGCGTCTCCCATAAAAATTTTGGCCGGGTGCCGGTTAAATGGTAAAAAGCCGCATACAGCGCCGAGCAGTCCCAGACATATAACTACGCGCACTGCATCACCGCCGACTTCGCTGAAACCCCAGGTGCCTAAATGAATCGCCAACAATAACATGGCACCTGTGATTATCACCGTAACACCTGCACAAAGGCCGTCCAGACCATCTAAAAGATTTAGCGAATTGCTCGCACCCAATACAAAGATAATTACAATCGGAATTCCCAAAATAACTTCAATATTTTCTGGAATTCTTGCTCCTTCCAATGAAGAATATAACGCTGGCCTTATGCCAACAAAAATTAAAACGACAGCAGCAGCAACCTGGCCCAATATTTTCTGCACGGGTTTTATATCAAATATGTCATCGATGAGCCCTATAAGGCATGCTATCGACCCGCCGGCCAAAACCGCGGCCAGCCATGTGAATGACAGGCGAAAATGCTCCGGCTCAAATGAACTCGCCGAAGTCCGGTCGCTAATGCAATAAATACCTGTAAGTATGCCAACAGTCAGTCCTGCTAAAATGCCTACACCACCAAGATAAGCAACGCTGTCTTTGTGAGTTTTTACCAGTTTATCCGGTTTATCAACAATTCCAAGCTTCAATGCGATATTCTTGCACAGCAAGGTGGCAATTAAGGCTGAAATAAATGAAAACACCGGCACAGGCCAGAATTGCAACACCCAATTAAGGGGTCTTTCAGGACCTATGAGTTTGTCCAACATTAATTCTATCCTCTATCTGAATAATTCCCGGACAGGGAGCTTTTTGCAGGATTCCCACAGTGTACAGAACGAAAACAAATCTGTCCAGACGAATCACTGTGGTGTTGACATGGGAGTTATATTCTGATAGTTTATTGGTTACTCTGCGAAATTGCTACTGTTAAACTCGTCGATAAACCGGCTGTCTTTTAATAATCACAGTGAGGTCGAATGAATCTTTTTAATATTTGTAAACGTTTACTTGATATTTTTATTGCCGTAGTCGCAATGGTTATTCTGTCTCCGGTATTTGTTGTGATATGGATAACTATCAAGCTTAGCAGTAAAGGGCC
>CAZWME010000018.1:0-19240 GCA_964634515.1 uncultured Pirellulales bacterium
CCGGTATGCAGATCCTGGGAACCGGCTTTCATAACGATCAGTGGATCCGGCTGCGTGGAGAACTGAATATTCATACCGCGACATACGATGTTTACGTAAACGACATTCTTCTCGGAGACGACCTCAGCATCCTTCCCGGCCGCACAGTATCGGAAATCGGGGCGGTTTTCCTGGGAAAAGGATTCAGGGAATCAAACAGCGCCTACTACGACGATGTCCTGGTTCTGGGTGAGTCTATCCCCCTCGACATCCACGATATCACTATCTCCGAAGTAGAATACCGGCTCGATGGAGTGCCTGGTGCCACACCTTATGAATTTTATTGTTTCGTTAGGGGTAATGATATAACCGCAGTTACGATAACGACGCCTGGTGGTGTTGTTTATGATTTAGAACCCTGGCCAACCTCTCGGTATGACTGGGAACTTTGCATCGATGATTTAACACTTTCAGAGATACAGACAAGTTTTCCCAGGGGTCCTACGGCTAATTATATCCTCACGTTTAATGGCGGGGCCGATTCTGTGGGACGTATTCACAATCCAACGGTGCCGGGAGGCTTCGCTAATATCACGTATCCTGCTCATAATTCTTATAACATAGCATTGAATCCGACTATCACCTGGGACTCGTGCGCAGATTACGGTGACGTACTGAATACGGCGCTTTATGAAGAACTAAGTGATATAATGGTCGATATGCAATGGCGGATTCCTATTGAAACAACCTCATGGACGGTTGGGCCGTTGAATCCCGGGCTTGTGCACTGGTTGGAGGTATCAGTTTATACCGGGACTACCCCTTCTGCCGAAAGCACTGCCGGTTCGGATGCATTCGATTATTATAATATTTACGAGAACTGTAATGCGGTAGATTTCATCACCATCCCCCGTCTATCCGGATGGGTATGGATGGATGGAAGTAGTGATTTTGGTTATTCATTAGACGAGGGTGACTTAGTTTACTTCGTATCATTTTGGCCTGTATGGTATTATAATTTCACTACAGGCCTGTGGGGTGAAGAAAGACCCGTGGGTTCGGTTCATGTAAATTGGCCTTTCTTTTACGAGTCAGATACAAGTGACTCGTGGCTTGCTCTGCCACCTGAAAGCGGATTATGGGTATATCATTTCAGCACTAATCAATGGACAGTGTTGCCTCAAATAATACCTTGGTGAATGGACAGTGTTTCTTACAATATTACTTTAATATACGAGAAGACAACTAAAGCAGCGTTGAATATGCAAGGCTCCCTTGATTTATAACTATGGTTTGAGGTACAGAAAAAACGCCTTGATTAGCTGCTTCGTATGCCCATTTAAACAACGAACTCGTCTTTAGGTGCATAATCTCAGGTGAGGTGACTGTGAAAAGTAAATTGATTATTGGGGACAACTCGCCGGGGCAGCCAGAAAATAGTTGCAATGTCAATGGGATTTTGATATTATGGGGTTTCAAGAGGCCCAGAGGGTTTCTGTGAAGCATAATATGGTAGATCCAGGATTAGGGTAATTACTTCATCTGTTCTCCAAGGTAGGTAATAATTATATCTCAGCTTAAATACCTGGTAAAAGCGCAGATACGAGAATTTTGATTTTATGCCTGGACGAAAGCTTAGATAATGTTATATGTCTTTAATTGTCGATAAAACTGAAAATCACGAAAGAGAAAGAGGTAAATCATGTTAAGACGCTCTTCCACCAGATTTCTATCAATGGCTGCAGCAGTTTTCTGCCTCTTAGTATTGTTTGTTACGGATACGAGTTTCGCACAAGGCAAGTCTTCAGGCAAAAGAGTTCTCGTTGGTTTCAAAGGAGAAAAGGGAAGGCAGATTGCCCAACAACGTAGAAACATCGTAAACAATTATGGAGGTAAGATCCATCACTCGTTTCATATCATACCTGTCGTTTCTGCCAGATTATCTGAACAAGCATTAGCCAGACTAAAAGAACACCCCCAGGTCGCCTATATCGAAGACGATACCATCATGCACGCGGTCGCACAGGACACTCCCTGGGGTGTCAACAAGATCGATGCGCCAACGGCATGGGGCACAAGCAGAGGCGCAGGTGTTCACGTGGCAATTCTGGATACGGGTATAGACTACGATCACCCGGATCTCGATGACAATATTGACGGCGGCGTTTACTTCGTCGGCTTGACGAATGATGGAAGCACCAACCCTCTTCACTGGAACGATGTATATAGCCATGGCACACATTGCGCGGGGACTGTAGCAGCCGAAGATAATACTATAGGCGTGATAGGTGTGGCACCGGAAGCTCGATTACACGGCGTGAAGGTTCTCAACGACAGCGGCAACGGTTCTACCAGTGACGTTGTCCAGGGTATAGAATGGTGTGTAGACAACAATATAGATGTTGCCTCAATGAGCTTCAGCGGCGACAGCACTGCCTCTATGCAAAGCGCATGTAATGCCGCCAATAGCGCCGGTGTGCTTCTTGTAGCATCGGCCGGCAACGGTTATGGCAGCGCTGTGGGGTACCCAGCGGCTTATAATTCAGTTATAGCTGTCTCAGCGACAGACTCTAGCGATGTAATAGCCGGTCTCTCAAGCAAAGGTCCACAAGTTGAGCTGGCCGCGCCTGGTGTAAACGTAATCTCAACAGTTCCTGGCGGCACATATGCATCAAAGCAAGGGACTTCCATGGCCTGCCCGCATGTATCGGGAGTTGCAGCGTTAGTCATAGCAGCCGGTATAACTGATGTGAGGACTCAACTTCAGATTACCGCCGTAGATTTAGGTGCTCCAGGAAAGGACATTTACTATGGCTACGGGCGAGTAGATGCCGCAGCAGCGGTCGAAGACCCTGGCGAGTTCGATCTTTACGGATTGGTATTTATGCCACCAGATGCACCTGATCTTGGTTATTCATTGGACGAGGCTGACTTTGTTTACTTCTACTCATTTGATTTTGTACAGAGTTACAATACATCTACAGGTGGGTGGTCCATACATATACCCACGGATTGGGTTTATTTTGATTGGCCTTTCTATTACGAGTCAGATCCAGGTATCTTGTGGTATGCTTATCCACCTGCAGGCGGATTATGGGTATATCACTTCAGTACCAGTCAATGGGAATTGCTGCCTCGAATAATACCCTGGTAAAAGAGAAGACAACCAAGGCAATGTATGCAAGGCTTGATTTAGACGATGTCCCATCCATAGTTGCAGGTTGAAAGAAGCGATGGCTACTCCGGGCTGATTTTGCTTTTATCCTATCCCAGATACCCTTCGGCCAGAGTAAAGGCCATTGTAGAACTCTAAAAGAAAAAATCCTTTAAGTCCTCCCTCTTTATGGTCGATAAAAGAAGGAATACTAAGCACATTTATCGGCAACAGAGTATTTTTCAAGACATTTCTTAGAAACTGAAGATGGAAAAGGGCAGAAAGAAAAGGGGCTTCACATTAATTGAGCTGATGGTCGTTATTCTGATTGTCGGCATCTTAGCTGCAGTTGCGGTTCCGATTCTTCGTGGTCGAACCAAGCAGGCAAAATGGACGGAAGCTGCAGCGACGGCCGGGGCTATCCGTTCAGTTATGCGAACTTATTACGTCGAAGATCCCATCGCGGCTGCAGCAATGGCAGGCAGCACTGTTGATACAATCCAGGCGACATTAGGTTTTTTAGCAGGCGACCTTACCGGCAGGTATTTTCAGGCCGGCAATTTCACAATTACTTCCATCGATGGCAATGGCTTTGCTACTATCACAGTAGGGGCTCCTGCGGGTCTTAGCGGTTCCGGGGTACTTAGTAACTCAGGCTGGGTCTATACTCCTTAAAGAATTTCGCAAAAAACAATATTATTCAGAGGATTTTCCTACTACCTGTATTTATTTACAGCAGTACTCCGCAACTCAGCCCGCTCCTTTGGTTCTAATTTGCCTCAAAATCTCCCGGCCCTACCTCATACCCTTCGGCTTTAGTAAAGGCCATTGTAGAACGATAAAACACCTCTCAGAGCCGTCCTACAGAAAATCTTGAGTTGGTTTATTCGCTGTTCCTGCACAATATTCTTATTCAAGGAAATTTTCTTTTGACAGGCTTCAAGAAATTAGCCATAATTATATAAACTTGCTTTCATGGATGAGTAATGAGGAAACTTGTCCTATACATATGAAGTTTCCCCCACAAATAACCGGTTGTTAATGAGCTTGCCCAGAGGTGGGCGTAAGCGAGTTTTAGTTATTGTATGGTCAATTCATAGGACGAGGTGAATAGAAAAGATGTCAATTGGCACGCCCGCTACATAAAAGTGTGTACAAATACCATCATTATTTACGAAAGGAGATTGAAATGTTTAAAGAGCAAAAAACAAATATCTTCGTACCGAGTATCCTTGCCGTTCTGCTTATTTCACTGAGTCCAACCATGACTGAAGCTGTAGTTGATATTGATTGGCTTGCCCTCACAACATACAAGGATCATAACGACGGCACACCCATAACAAACCCTTGGGGTATTGACATTTGGGTGTACGCCTCGAATCCAGGTAACCTGAACTACATTGAAGTAACTAAGCCGGGTGTCTCTGCTCCGTTTGCTACTATGTACGAAACCGACAACTCCGGGTTTTGGGATTTTTCGGCACCTGATGAATATGCCTCTCTTACAGACCTTCGGGCAGTTTACCCGCTGGGAATTTATACATTGGATTTCTATGATTCAAGCAATAACCATCTCGATAGTGTTAGTTTGTACTACAGCATTACAGATATGCCCTCTATGCCCGTTGATTTCACAAATCCATCTGTAAACGGTCAAATCATAAGCGCCAATCCGACATTTACCTGGACTGTCGATCCCGGTGCCGGGGATGCCTTAATGAGGGTATTGGAAGACGTTATTACAGATGAAACCTTCTACGCTGACGCTCCAGTTTCAATGACCTCAACCTCGTGGGCCCCTGGTCCTCTAATAGCTGGTCGTCAGCATGAGCTTGATGTCTCGGTCCTCGAAGTCCAGGATTGGGTTGGACCGGACTGGCCTACTACGACAACCACTGGTGGCGACCCATTCGCTTATTCTCTTATGAATGAGTACTTTAACGAGATAAATTTCCTCACCATCCCTGCTACTGGTGATCTCTCCGGATTGGTATGGATTCCAGGACCTAATATTGGGTATTCATTAGACGAAGGTGACTGGCTTTACTTCTACCATTCCGTGCCAGTATTAGCTTATAATTTCACTACAGGTCAGTGGCTCTTACCTGAATTCCGGGGTTTGTTTTATGTAGATTGGCCCTTCTGGTACGAAATCGATGCAAATACCTTGTGGTTTACCCTGCCATCTGTAGATGGATTATGGATGTATCGTTTAAGCACTGGACAATGGGTAATCTTGCCTCGAATAATACCTTGATATACGAGAAGACAGTTAAAGCAGTGTTGAATATACGAGGCCTAATTTCTAACTACGGTTTCAGGCGCAGAATAAATGCCTTGATTACCTGCTTCGCATGCGCATTTAAACGACGAACTCGTCTTAAGTGATATCTGAATACGCTACGGTCTAAAAAAATCAGCCAATAGTTTGCATTGCCACGATGGATGGTGTTATAATCATGGCAGAAAAGCATACCAGCAAAACTCATTGTATCTCTTTGAAAGAGAAGGGAAAAACTACATGCGCGAACGAAACGGCTTTACACTAATTGAGCTATTGGTGGTGATTGCCATTATCGCATTGTTGATGGCAATATTAATGCCAGCGTTACAGCGTGTGAAAGAACAGGCCGGGAAGACCGCCTGCCAATCAAATCTTAAACAGATGGGCCTTGTTGTGTCTATGTACACGGATGACTTCGATGGTAATTTCCACCAGGAGTCTCCTGCCGGCCCGCAACATAGCTGGGTCTATGCGATGCGACCTTACTATAGCCATGAGCCGGAGATACGTAACTGTCCGGTGGTGAATCATTTCTACAGTGACACCAACGGCAGAGGCGGCCCTCGTGTGGGTTGGGGGGTATATGGAGAAGACGGTTACAGTACACCGGATTGGGCAGTTGAGGGTGACTACGGCAGCTACGGGTGGAACTGGTGGCTCTGCGATGAAGATCGCGAGCAGAAACATTGGCGAAATATTAACACGATACCGGGTAATCGCAATGAGATACCTGTCTTTGTGGACGCCCAATGGGTGGATGCGCTACCGAGGCCCACTCACAGTCCACCGAATGGATACTTTACGCTGATAGAACAGACCATGGGATCGTTCTGCATCGATCGACATTCAGGTTTTGTAAATGGAGTTTTTGTGGATTTCTCTGTTCGTTCTATAGGACTGAAGGAACTGTGGGAACTCAGATGGTATCGAGGCTGGCGTGAAGATCGACTTAATGCCGGTACGCCTGCCTGGCCGGAGTGGATGCGGAACTTTAAGGATTACTGAGATAACACAGTGGTTAAAGTATATGGCCGGAATTCCGGCTAATTACTATACTACCGTAGTTGATGATTGACTGATAAAGAGGCTGAGGCAAAAATCAAGGAATTAAGGAAGCTCTGTAATTCGGTAATTAAAACACCATGAACCGACAAATGCTGGAAAGAAGGTTTACCCGGGCATTTGTTATCCCCCTTTATTATGCACTTAAAAAAAGAGCGAGGAAGTTGTTCCGACTGGGGGCAGACCGGTTGGCCGCACCGCCTCGCCGAGGATTAAGGTAAATAAACCGAATTTTGTAATATACCTGCACGTTCAGAGAGCAAGTTTATCCTTTCGCTAATCAAATATCAGGTTTTGCGGAGCCTATATTAAGGATAATCCTACTGTCTTTTTCCTCAACCTCTATAAAAATGTGGGATTCAGAGAAAATCCTGAGTCTGTCCGGCTTTTTTAGCGGCTTATGTGGACGTTCTCTGCCATTGTTCTAAAACAACGGGGGCCTATACCGAATCTGTCGGTATAAGCCCCGATTTAATACAAATCCGTAATATCAACTATGCAATCTTAGCAGCCTTTTGGATTTAAGGTGCCGGTCGATAAAGACGAATATCATCGAAGAACACCATACCTGCGCCGCCGGCCACAGGATTGGTCCTGTTGCCGAAGCCAAGGGTAATCGTATTGACGTTGGTGAGATTAATACCGAATGCCTGCAGGTCGATAGACCATTCGGTCCAGTCCTCTACCTGTGCTGCGTTAGCATTGGGATTATCGAGACCAGCGTTGCCGTTTAGAACAACATACATCGGCTCGGCAGCGTTGGCCGCATCACCGTAGAACCAAAGCGACAATACTCCGACACCTTCTTCGGTCCAGTCGCGCGGGTAAATCAATGTCAACGTCGCCTCAGATTTACCAACAGCGTTATCATAAGAAAACGGCATTGACTGTTTACCGCTGTGAACTATAGTCTGCTCGGCAAATGGAGGATCTAAATGACCAACTGTAGAACCGTTTATAGTGGGGTTGTCGAATCCGTCCACCCAGGCCAGATATATCCTATTGCTGCCCGGCTCACCTTCATTAATGTCATTGTAGCTCTCGAAGTCATCTACTGTAATGTAATCGGCCACTGTAAAGCTCCAGATTCTGCCTTTTACGATGGTCCCGTCAGTATTAACTTCGTCGATTCGCCAGTAGTAAGGCCCGCCGCCCCATTCAACTCCTTCTGGTGTAGTATAGCTCGTAACAGCCCATTGGCCTCGATATACTCCTGTTGTATCGGATGCATCTGCGTTATCTACGGCATTTTCATCAGTGCCGAAATACACGTCATGCTGCGATGCATTCTCCCCTGCCGAGAAGCTTAACGAGCCGGCATCCCTGAGGTTTAGTATCGACTCGCTGGCCGGGCTCGGATTCCAAGCAAGTTTGGTGTCACCTCTCATGGCCTGCATAATCTCATTCTGAGTCAGCGCCTTATTGTAGATGCGGACGTCATCGATGGCTCCATCCCAGAATTCGGCCGCGTCATTAACCTGCCGACCTATGTGGGCACGGCTCGAAACCAGGTCCCAGATTTTTGACTCTGTTGCCACGTTGATACCGTCGGTGTATAGTCTTGCTGTCGTTCCGTCATATGTCAGGCATATATGGTACCAGACGCCTATCTGCCAAAAATTGCTCTGAAAGACATCATCACCGTAGCCTCCGCCGTACAGGTCAACGCCGTTTATACCGATGAACATAGCCTGGCTTGTGCCGGGTGAACCGTATGCAGCAATCCAGTGCCAGCCTGCAGCAACCGTATCGGTTTTGGCCCAGCCGCACATGCTGCGGGCGGACGTACCTGACGGCAAGTCTGACGGATTACCAAAATTAACGTAATCATCACTTCCATCAAATTCCAGAGCGAAGCCGTCATAGCCGGAGAGCCACTGAGGTCCACCTCGGAGCTGCCCGTGATTGCCGTGGCCCGACCAGTCAAGAGCATTATTGCCTGAGCCCTCGTCAAGCTTCCACCAGGCGACAAGATTGGGATCGGAAATTTGTATAAGAGGTTGAGTCCTGAAACTCCAGAGGTCCCCTTTATATGTTTTGACAGCATCAAACTCATCTACCCGCCAGTAGTAAGTCTTGTCCAATTCAAGAGGATGGAGAGTATAGGTAGCAGTACCCTGGGGAATTCCTCCGGCGGCATTATTGACATCGTCAAAGTTTTCGCCGAAATACACTGTATGCAGTTTTGCGCCGAAACCCGCGGTCCAGCTAAGTTCTGTGTCCGGGTCTATAAACCTGGCGCCGTCAGGCGGGCTGGGTCCATAGGCTTTTTTAGAGGGAACCGTAAAGCTCCAGAGATCGCCCTTCCACGGACTGTTGGTATCGGCGTCGTTGACCTCATCGACTCGCCAATAGTAAGTTGTGCCGGGAACAAGACCATCCGGATAGGGAAATCCGGGAAAACCGACAACAAAAAACGTTGAGGACTGGTTGCCCTGGAAGGCAGTTCCAGTGCCGGCGTTTACATCGTCAAAATTTTCGCCGAAATATACATCATGCGAGCCCGCAAAAGCTCCCGGTGTCCAGGCAAGGCTCACCCAAGTATCTTGATATATGGCACTATCAGCCGGCTGGGGATTCCTCGCGGTGGGAATTATAGCGATCACTAATCCAGCCCAGCAGCCTTCAGTATAACCATCCGAGTCAGCAGTGCCAGTAATCTTACCTGAAGCGTCGGTCTTTACAGAAGCCGTAGCCATATAACCGTCGCTGGTACTGATAACCATAGTCTCAACGCCATTAGCAACGAAGTTTAATCCACGACCACTGATGTTAGCACGATGATAATATGTCAATTCACACAGGGTATTCGGAGGCAGACCGTCAATTTCCCAATCAGTCGGATCGGATGTGGCCCCCTGAGCGTTGAGTATTATCAGGTAGTCCCCCCAGAGGTCATCCAGGGTATCTTCATTTGCCCAGCCCCAAGCATCAGTGAGAATCGTCAGCTTAACACCATGGTCATTTCCATCGGTATCAAGTAAATTCATAGACGTCGGCGGTGTTGAAACATTGGTCGCCCCTACAGCACTAAAGCCTGCGACCTCAAACATATTCCAGTAAATTCCCGGTTCAGTGTAATCTCTCGGACCATTCTGACTATACGTACCGTTATGGTTCTCGTCGCCCTGGAAATCAACCTTCCATATCTGTGCATTGGCAACTGAAACGCTGAAGCCTATCGTCATTACCAGAGCGGTCAGTAAAATTGGTATCTTGCACCTCATAATAATTCCTCCTTCAAAATTCAATTTAAGTTATTAATGAAAATGGAAAAAACATCCCTGCGAAGCGCAAAGCCGTCGTACCAAAAGATTTTGTGCTTTGCATAATAGCTCCTCCTCTATCCAACAATTAAAAGATCTGCACCCGCTGTATGAACTTTAAGCTACAGATGCCCAACTGCGCAGGCACAAGCTTTATTAATATTATCTATACAATATTATCTACCTTCACGTCAAGGTAAATCCCTGTGTGATTACATACAAGCTTTGAAATAATTAATTCGCCAATCCGGTTACATCCGAATCAATTATCAATTAAAAAGGGCCAATACCGATTAATTTGGAATTAGCCCCAAAATTACGAAACCTACTAATATTAACCACACATTTAGTTAACAGCCAATCGCTGTCTTACGGCACCGGTGGATAGAGCCGAATATCGTCGAAGAACACCATGCCCGAACCGCCGGTAACCGAGCTAAGGCCAAGAGTAATTGAAGTTACATTGGCGAGGTTCACTCCCTGGTCGGCAAAGCGCGTCAGGTCGATGTTCCATTGGGTCCAACGAGTTGCTAATGCTGCATCAGTATTATCATGATTGACAACAGTGCTGCCGTTAAGAGCAACATACAAATTCTCAGCGGCGTTAGCCGCGTCACCTCTGAACCAGATGGTCAGTGTGTTGATACCGTTCACTGTCCAGTCACGATTGGAAGTCAATGTCAAGGTTGCTTCTGATTTGCCGACTGCGTTGTCATAGTAAATCGGCATCGACTTATCACCGCCGTGAACGATAGTCTCTTCGTAAAATGGAGCACTCAAATGACCAACCTGAGAACCGTTTGACGGGTCGTCAAATCCGTCCACCCAGGCATTATATATCCTGTTGCTCCCCGGCTCACCTTCATTAATGTCATTGTAGCTCTCCATATCGTCAATGATAAGGAAGTTGGCCGTAGTAAAGCTCCAGAGGGGGCCTGTCCACGGGCTGTCGGCGTTGGCGTTATTAGCCTCATCAATCCGCCAGTAGTAAGTAGTATTCCACTCAAGTTTTCCGGGCTCATAGCTCTCAGAGCCAAGGTTGCCGCTGCCTTTATACTCGGGTGAGCTTGTATCGGCATTTTTGACCGCATCTTTGTCTGTGCCGAAATAGATCTCGTGTGAATCGGCAAAGACTCCCTGCACCCAGGTTAGAACAGGAGCCTGTGTTACATCTACGGCGCCTTTAGCAGGCTCCGGGGTGCCGACGGCGCCGTCAGTAGTAAAGCTCCAAACGTTGCCTTTATGCGTTTGGACAACATCAAACTCATCGACACGCCAGTAGTACGTCTTGGCCATTTTAAGTGGGCCTGGGCTATAGGTTTCAGTTCCCTGTGGGAGTCCTCCTGCGGCGTTGCTGATATCGTCAAAGTTGTCGCCGAAATAAATGGTGTGCAGTTTAGCACCGTAACCCGGTGTCCAGCCAAGCTGCACGTCCACATCTACAGCTTCGGCTCCATCGGCCGGATCAGGAAAGTATGCTGTCTTGGGTGGAATACTAAAGTTCCAGACGTCGCCCTTCCACGGGCTGTTCGGCTCGGCGTCGTTGACTTCATCAATTCGCCAGTAATAAGTAGTACCCGGAATTAAACCATCCGGAAAAAGATTACCAGGAAAACCAACAACCAAAAAAGTCTCGGTTTGGTTGTCTATGAACGTGATTTCAGTTCCGTTATTCACATCATCAAAATTATCACCTATATATACATCGTGTGAGACTGCATAAGCTCCCGGAACCCAGCTAAGACTCGCCCATGTATCAGTATGCATGGAACCATCAACAGGGCTCGGTTCACTGGCTTTTGAAAAGGCGGCCAGTTTTTTTATCTCGACTTCCGTCAATACATGATTCCAATAGCCCACCTCATCAATAACACCATCAATCCATAAATCATAACCCGGGTCCAACCACACACCTATGGCGAACCTTTCCGGGTAATTGCCGCTTGTTGCACTTATCCACCTTATAGGACCACCTACATTCTCGGGGCCCGTTACCAGTGCACCGTTGACATAGATGCTAACATTTGTTCCATCATATGTTGCAGCGAGGTGATACCATGTGTTCGTCTGGTAGATATTTGGAGTTTCTACATAGTTCATTCCGCTTTCGGTTCGTATAGCCAGGCCGAAGTCCTGTTCGTTCTCACCTACCCAGCCCCAGTTGTATAAGAAGAATCCGCACTCATTATCGCTGGTATCCATTCCGTTGCCGACAAAGCTGCTGAAATATGCAAAGTTATCAAGCTTTGTCCAGCAGGAAACAGTAAAAGTCTCAGGCATCAGCATCTCAGGATATTTCCCTGGTCCTGTTCCAACCCTTTCGGCACAAAGTACGTAGTCGTCAACTCCATCAAAATCCAGAGCCGAACCTGATTTTCCTCCTGTCCAGGTTGCTCCAATAAGTATCCCATTATTGCCATATCCTGATGAATCTACGGCACTTACTCCACTATTTTCGTCTAACTTCCAGTAACCCACCAAATCCGCTGAAACTCTACCGTTTACAATGATAACTACAATAAGAAACGCCAAAAAAATCAATTTCTTAGACATTACAATCCTCCTTCTTCTCTTAAAGATATATATGGGAGATTTTTCAAATTATACAAATAATGGTCCTAAACACAAAACTCCCATTCTAACACTGTGTTCAATATAACAACTCATCCTCAATATTTTGATAAACTGTATTAATTTTTCTCACCTGAAAAATCCAAAACCACAGATTCCCAACTTAGCTGGCACAAAGTTCACAAATATTACATATAACATATTTTGCAACATTTTTCAAATTACTCGAACAAAATAAGCATTCAAAAATGGGGATATATAAATAATCACATTTTAATTTTCGTAATCGTTGGCATTCTTTATTTATCCTTTTATATTTTAAGCACTTATGTCAATTATCTACGAAGTCTGAATAACTATGTGTCCTATTGTACATAATGCTATTTTACTATACGAAAGATGTAATATTCTACCTCACACCTATTATATTATCCATATTAACAGATTTGAGCCCCAAATTCTTTGCTCTTTGTATTTTTTATTAGCCATTTTTTGTCAAATACAGGTGTATCAATAGCAAATAGCCCTACCAAAACCTATTATTTTTTGTTAAATTACCCACCAATACTGGCTAATCAACTAATTGAGCAAGCCGTATAGTATGAATAACTAAATGTCCATGCTATAATTTATTTGCCAAAAGGGTTTTATTGTCGTATAATGATATGGATTTGAAATGAAAGCAGTTAAGGAAAAACTCTGATGGGAAAGATAGAAGAAGCACAAAAGCTCCCTCCCGTAGAGCAATTAAGAGGAAGAACGCTAGGCAGAATTCTAATTAAAATGGGTGTTCTGAGCAGGAACAAAGTTCATGAATGCTTGAAAATCCAGAGCCAGCGGCAAGGCGTACAAATAGGTCAGATTTTTCTTGAACTTGGATTGATCGATGATTTCCAACTTCAAATGGCACTTGCCGCCCAACGCGGAATGGAATATGTGAGTCTGGATGGCGTTGATATTCCTCCTGATGTGGTTGAGAAGGTGCCTGCCCAAATGGCCAAGACATACCACATCGTCCCAATAGAATATAATCAAAAACAAAATGAGCTGATAGTTGCCCTTGACAGCCCCGATAACTTCAGAGCCACCGACGACCTGAGCACACTGATGGGTTTCAAGGTTACCGCCAAGATAACCGACCGTGATGCGCTGGAAAGTACCTTGACTAAATATTACGAGACAGAAGACGAAAACATCAACGAGCTGATAGATGAAATACAAGGTGACAGTTTTCTTGCGGAATTTCAAGGCCGGAATCAAAGTATCGACCTGGATGAGCTGAAAGAACTATCCGAGTCAAATCCTGTAAAAAAACTGCTGAACCTTGTTTTGCTGCAGGCAATTCGCGACAAGGCCTCGGACGTTCATTTTGAGCCGTTTGAAAATGAATATAAGATGCGTTATCGCATAGATGGCGTGCTCTACGAAATGATACCTCCACCAAAATATATTGCCGCGGCTCTCAGCTCACGTATAAAGGTTATGGCAAATCTGGACATCGCTGAAAGACGTCTTCCACAGGACGGCCGAATATCACTGACTGTCCAGAACAATCCAATCGACTTGCGTGTCAGTGTTCTACCAACAATGTTCGGAGAAAGCGTTGTATTGCGTGTCCTTGACAGGACTCAGGCAAGCTTTGATTTGGGTGCACTTGGATTGGGCCCGGATGACCAGGATATAATCCGTAAGCTCATACGTAAGCCAAACGGTATTATAATTGTTACCGGCCCCACCGGATGCGGCAAAACTACTACTCTTTACTCGGGCTTGAACGAGCTTAATGACATCGGGACGAAGATAATCACCACTGAAGACCCTATAGAATATGACATTGACGGTATTATTCAGGTGGGAATGAAACCATCTATTGGCTTGGTATTCGCAAGATGCCTTCGTTCAATTTTGCGTCAGGATCCAGATATTATTTTAGTAGGGGAGATTCGTGACCTTGAGACGGCGGAGATTGCCGCCCAGTCCTCTCTGACAGGCCATATTGTGTTTACCACTCTTCATACAACCGATGCACCAAGTTCGATAGCACGACTTTTAGATTTGGGTATTGAGCCGTTTCTTCTTACCGCTACTATTGAAGGCATCGTCTCCCAGCGGTTGGTGAGGAAAATATGCGAAAACTGCAAAACGGCATTCGAGCCAAGTGAAGCACAATTAATGGAGTTACAACTTACACCGGATGATGTTAAGGATAAACAGTTTTATTACGGCCGCGGCTGCAGCAAATGCAACGGCACCGGCTATAGAGGCCGAATTGGCGTTTTTGAGATTATGGTATTCAATGATGAGATACGAGACCTGGTTATGAATCAGGCTTCGACTGCTGTGTTGCGTGCAGCCGCCCAGAAAAACGGCATGAAATTGCTGCGTGAAAACGGCATGAAATTAATATATGACGGCATTACTACCATAGATGAGGTCGTAAAAGAAACGATAATGGAAGAAGTATAGGAAATGACTGATTGCCTATGAATCGGGATTCAATAGCTAATCGTCAATAAAAAGGAGGTATTTAAGATGCCGCTTTTCCAATATTCAGCACTGGACACACAAGGCGTAGAAATAAAAGACGAGGTAGAAGCCCTTAGCCAAAAGGAAGCAATAAGCAAGATACGCAACATGGGATATTTCCCCACGAAGGTTCGTGAACGCGGTGCAGTGAAAAAAGGAGGTAAGAAGGCCGCTGCAAGAACAACTCGCAAGCGAGGTTCCGGCGGCAAGGTAAAAGTCAAGTATATAACCCAGTTTGCACGACAGCTTTCAACACTCCAGGATGCAGGCTTGCCCATTCTACGGTCTTTGAGGATTCTCGAAGAACAGCAAAAGTCCGGAACATTCAAGAAGGTTATCAGTTACGTAGCCGATGACATCGAAGGTGGATCCACACTTTCGGAAGCCATGGCCAGATACCCCAAAACATTTGACCGGCTGTTTACCGGTATGGTAGCGGCAGGCGAGACTGGTGGTGTGCTGGATTTGATTTTGTCTCGTGTGGCCGACTTTATGGAAAAGGCCCAGAAACTCAAATCGAGAGTTAAAAGTGCAATGGTTTACCCTCTGGTGGTTTTGTGCGCGGCTTTCGGCATTCTTCTGGCGTTGATGAAATATGTTATACCGTCGTTTAGGACTGTGCTCCAAGAGATGGTACAAGGTGAACTGAACCCCGTAACAACCACAGTGCTCGGTGTAAGCAACTGGATTGCAACACAATATGGCTGGGCGATTATATTAGCGATGCCGGTTGGTTTCATTTTTCTACTCAGAATCATACGTAGGTTTCGCCCCGGCAGATTTGTTCTGGATTCCATCAAATTGAAGCTTCCGGTTATGGGCCAGCTTACTAATAGAGTTTCGGTAACGAGGTGGACGAGAACGCTCGGTACATTGATTGGTGCCGGTGTTCCGATTTTGGATGCCATTACCGTGACACGTGATACTGCGGGAAATGAAGTCTTTTCCAATATGCTCAACAACGTTCACAATTCCATCAGGCAGGGCGACACCTTCGCCGGTCCGTTACGGCAGTCCAAAACCGTTGACTTAATCGTATCCAACATGGTCGCCGTTGGTGAGGAAACAGGTGACCTGGACAAAATGCTTCTGAAAGTAGCGGACAACTTCGACGAGCAGGTTGACGTGCTCGTTGCCTCGTTAATGTCCATGCTTGAGCCGATTATGATTATTGTGCTCGGCGGTATCGTTATGCTTATCGTTCTGGCGGTATTTTTACCGATGATTCAGGTTATCACGAGCTTAGGCTCGCAGCAATAAAAACTGTACTAACAAAATAAAAATGTTTAACCAAAACAGTAAGGAGAAAAAAAATGAAGTCAATCGTAAAAAAGTCCAGCAGAAAAAAGGCATTTACTATTATCGAGCTACTAACGGTTATGAGTATTATTGTAATCCTCATAGGCGTTCTTGTGCCGGCGCTGAACAACGTCAGGAGGTACGCAAAAAAGGTAAAACAAAAAGCCCAGTTTAACAGCATCCAGGCTGCCATTGAACTTTTCAACAATGAGAATGATGGTTATCCGCCATCCGGAGCGTTTGACGGAGTTGGCCAATCCTATTGTGGTGCGATGAAGCTTTGCGAGGCAATGATGGGACGGGACTTGCTGGGCTTTCATCCGGATTCAGTCTTCAGAGCAGATGGTATGAATGCTACAAATACAAGGTTAGTATATCCTGTACCCCCAACACCCGAAAACGTAAACGCCAGATTGGGAACACTTCTGCAATTCGAAAATGCCAACGCGTATAGATTAGGAACAGATATATACGGCTCCGGCAATACAGCTCCTTTCAATGAAAATATTTTTGTTTTATGTGACGTATATACACGTGACATGAGAACCGGCAAAAAGACAGGTATGCCCATACTTTATTATAAGGCAGATACGTCAAACTACCTGCATGATCCCAACGGACCCATGGATGCTACGGACAGCGGAGGTAATATCTACAATTTCAATGACAACCAGGAATTGGTTGCTCTCGGTAAGCCATGGGAGAAAGCCGGCACGAGTTCTACAACACAACATAGTCTTTATTATCCTGCAAGATTTTACAGAAATACAAGAAATAATAAGATTGCCACGGTACGACGACCTTATAGGACTGACTCTTATATACTGATTTCCGCAGGATTTGATGGTGAGTACGGCACGGCTGACGACATCTGTAATTTTGACTGGAAATACAGGGAATGATGGCTTCGGGGAGACGATGATGAAGAGTTTGAGTGTTTTGTTTTGGTTGTGTGAAGATTCTTCACTTCGCTCAGAATAAAAACAATGAACAATTGGAGTTTGGAATAATGCAGTATTGTGTTTTTGATTAGTTTCATAAGCATATAAAAAGAGGATATAACTGTGAGGCAAAAAAGAACAGGATTTACAATTGTTGAGTTGTTAGCAGCTCTTGGGATAATTGCGCTGATGGTCAGTCTTCTTATCCCTGCTTTAAGTGTAGTGCGCACTAAAGCAAAAGAGGCAAAACAAAAGGCCCAGTTTATGACAATAAATCTGGCTCTGACGGCCTTTAAGGACGACTATGGCGATTACCCCGGCTCTGACTGGTCTTTGCCGACCGGGCCGGGTATGAGCAACGATTACTGCGGCGCGCAAAAGCTCTCTGAAGCTCTTTTGGGCTGGGACCTGCTGGGATTTCATCCAAAATCAGATTTCAGGTCTCACGGGCGTAACGACAACGGAGAATATATATACGATGCCAACGATACCGTTTACTTTGACCAGAGAAAAGGTCCTTATCTGGAACTTGCAACCACCAGTGCTTTCAGGTTAGGTAACATCTCAGCTTTTTACCCCGGGTTGTATAATAATACAACACCTTTGGCACCGAACACTTTTGTTCTTTGCGATGTATTCGGTAAAAATAAAGTGACGTTTCCTAATGGAAAGACGTCCAAGGCGGGAGCGCCAATCCTCTATTACAGAGCTAATACTTCCGGGAAAACAATACATGAAATTTACAATGCTCTGGATAATGACGCTCTTGTAACGATAAAACAGAATGCGGACGGCAAGATCCATCCCCTGGCTGATCAAAGGGGCCAATATCAGTACTTTTACAATTATATCATGGATCCGAAGATAACCGCGAGACCCTGGCCATACAGGCCGGATTCTTATATATTGATTTCCGCGGGGTCAGATGGTCTTTACGGGACAGGCGATGATATTTGTAACTTTGGCAATTAAGCCCTCCATCCACACCCGATTGAGCAAGCTAAAGCTATGAGAAGGTATAAATACAAGTATGGCATAACTCTTGTCGAGATATTAGTCGTGGTCGCAATAATCGCGATACTGGCTACAATGGTAATCGGTATCGCTTCTCGTATCAACGATCAGTCCAAAGAAAGAGGCCTCGAATCTACCTTTACACTACTGGAATCCGCCCTGCAGGAATATTGTGAGGGCGCAGGCAAATTTCCCGAACAGCCTGAAAATAACTTTGCAAATGCACTTTTACATTCGGAATATCTTTACAGAGAGCTTAACCTGATGCCGGAGTCTCGGAAGATACTGGGAAGGATCGCCGATTCCCTGGTAAAGAACGAATACGGAACTATTGATACGCCGCCGGAGATATATGACCCATGGGGGACGGTACTGGATTACGGATATGTCCCCGGAGATAATTTTCCTGAGCTGGTATCGGCCGGACCGGATAAAATCTTCGGCAATGCCGATGACATAAGCAACAAATAATAATTGGTAAAAAATGTGAATTATGAATAATTGGCAGATTGCCGCCCCATCCAAAGGTCGCTCTGCCCAGATAATGCTATGAATTATAAATCGCAAACTAAAACCGGTTTTTCTTTGACAGAGATGGTTGTTGTTATCGCAACCATATCGCTGCTCGTCGCTTTTGGTTTGCCGGTCATGCGAGTGATTCGTGAATCGTTCGAGTCCAGGACCGGCGGTAAGAGCATGATAATCGCCGCTCTGTCCAGCGCCCGTGCTATCGCTGCGAAGGAACAGCATTATGCCGGAATAAGATTTCAGCGGGATTCAACCGGTAACCAATATATGATTTTTATAATACATGACTTTGAAAAAACCGGCTTGAATCCCGGTTTTCGGACGGTTCAAAATCTCAAACCAACAAAGCTGCCTGAGGGTTTGGGTGTAATGGATTTAATGGTCAGAATTAATCACGGTACAAATTGGACGGACGCTGAAGAAATCCTCAACGAACCGCTTAATGCGGCCTATCTCGATGACACGAACCCACAGAATTTAGGGCCGGACCAAAAGAACAGATATATTACAGATACGTCCAGCTTCTCGATTGTTTTTTCGCCGAACGGCAAGCTCATAATGCACAATGTCCGCGTAAGAAACAGGGATGGAATTTATCAGCCTGACAACGGGCAGC
>CAZWME010000019.1:0-19068 GCA_964634515.1 uncultured Pirellulales bacterium
ACCATCAAAACCTGGCATTTATTCAGCCTCCTTAATCATATCAACAATGTCATCACTAAACGTTTCTCAAACTTTTCGCCCCTTCTCAAAATCATTTCACCGACCTCACAACCTAAATCCCTGGCGATAACTGGGCACTTTGCCTTAAGTATGAAAAAAATATTTGTATCTATGTCGCTGAGGGTTTCGTAGTTACCCTGTCCTTTGGCTATAATCAAATCAGCACTCTTAAAGCGATCCTTAAAAGAGTGAGAGCAACTTTCCAGAATTGTACCCGGGGCGTCAGAACCATTATCAATCACATCCACAATCTTAGGCAAGCCGGCAATTACAGCATCTTGAATTGTGGCATCATTTATTACAGGAGAGCCCTTAACAGCCACAGTAATTTTTTCTATGGGTAACTGCTCAATCAAAAGGCGGTCAAAAACAATCTCGCCGGCATTATCCGCCAGGTAAAGAATATCTTCCGCCTCATCTATTGCTTTGCGAAAGGGCTCGATTTGCATATCTGCTTGTTCTTCAGATAAGCATTGACTTATCGTTTTTTCCAATTCGGTTTCCTGCAGAGTGCTGTTGACACCGAAATCAATGATATTTCCCGCTATAGCCAGGCGAACCGCAGTTTCAAGCGGGTCTTTGGATTCGACGATTGAATTACGCATTTCCGAGTATAATTTCAAAGCTACATTATTAAACTGCTGCTTAACATTATGATAAGGATCTTCGACTCCCACCAGCTCGCGAATCAGCCGGTGTATCTTTTGCCCTATAACTGGCGGTGACTGGCTCATATCCAGATTGTTTGCAAGACCAAGCACGCCACGAACCACCTTTTGATGAATATGTACGTCCTCTGTAGCATGCCTTGCAGCATCGAGCGATTGCCTGATAAAGCACGGTATACAATCTAAATATATACGCATTAGTTTGCTTACTCCTTCTGAGATCTAAATCCAGTGTCCTTCAACATTGGCTTGATCTACTTGCTTTAATTTGCCGGCCTTAAACGATTCTATCGCCTCGGCAACAGTCTGCTTCTCAGCGAGAAATATTTTCACCTCTGCTGCGCTGAGTGTCTTAAAAGCATTTGGTCCGACATTTCCGGTTATAACAGCCTCGACACCAAGATTTGCTATATTCTGTCCTGTTTGGATCCCTGCACCTTGCACCGCGTTTAAATTCAATTCATTGTTATGAACTGTGAAATCGCCGGTTTCTGTGTCAACTGCAAGTAGAAACTTTGCTCTGCCAAATCTCTGGTCAACCTCGCTTGTAATTTCTTTTCCTTGTGATGTAACTGCTACTTTCATAACAAATACCTTTGCTTATCTTAGACTCTGTCCCTCTCGGTTGCGCCTAAACCGATTCACAATTTAACTTTAATAAATTTACCATTTCCTGCCGCGCCTGCTTCTACGTCTTCGGAAACACATGCGAGCACCTTCCCAATAACCAGGCAAGGCATATTGTGGCTGGTACAATTGACCTGACTTGTATGCATCCAAAATCTGCTCCGTCGAACCTGTAACAAATGGCAGCACTTCGATTCCTGAGTTGCTTAACATAAAAGCTAACGGCCTGGATATTGCTCCACAAATCAGTACATTTACTTCGAGCTGTCTTAATCTAGCGGCCCTTTCTTGTCCGCTTTGCTCTGTCAGCGGAACTTCTTGGCGACTTTTCTCTGTGCCGTTTTCCAACTCAACAAGCAAAAGCTTATGAGCGAAATCAAAGACACTCGAAACATTACCCTGCCATACTGGTATTGCAATTTTCATAGGCAATCTCCATTTTTACATTTCGCAACTTCTGTGCCAAAAAATTGATAATCATGTTGCCTGAAACGCAAGACCTTATATGCAATAACCTTACGCAAAAAACGGGCACGAAAGACAAAAAAATCCATTGTCTTTTCTATTGCATATCGAAATAGTTCTTTGAGAACTGCCGTTGCAATTTGCAACAGTTCGTTCTTTGTGAGGTTAAGTGGGTAGGAAAAGAAATGAGATTATTCTGTCTGGATATGCAGACTTTTCAACTTTCTAAATAATGTGCTGGCATTTATCCCCAATTCCTTTGCTGCTGCAGTACGATTACCACCGTTTCGACGCAGGGCTCTTTCTATCATAAGAGTCTCCATCTGTTTTAGAGACCTGAAATCCCCAATATCAGACTCTTTGCCTTTGACATCCTTTTGAATTGTTGATGGTAAATGCTTGGCTTCAATAACATCTCCATGACAAAGGATGAAGCTGTGCTCAATAATATTTTCAAGCTCCCTTATATTACCGCCAAATTCATAACTCATAAGTGTTGCCATTGCATCATCATTTAGACAGCAGATATTCTTGTTATAAGCACGATTGAATTTACTGATAAAATGGTCAACCAGTAACGGGATATCTTCGCTCCTTTCTTTCAGCGGCGGTAGGTATAATCTAACTACATTAATACGATAATAAAGATCGTCCCTGAACACGCTTTCTTCAACAAGTTTAGCTAAATTTTTGTTGGTAGCAGTAATAATCCTTACATCTGCCTTTTCGGAAGAAACAGCTCCAACAGGTTCGTAAGTTTTCTCCTGCAGTACCCGCAAAAGCTTGACCTGCACCGAAGAAGACATGTCTCCAATTTCATCCAGAAAAATGGTTCCACTTTCAGCAAGTGCGAATCGGCCGGGCTTGTCCTTTTTGGCATCAGTAAAGGCGCCGGCTTTATAACCAAATAATTCAGATTCGAGCAATGTGTCAGGAAGAGCGCTGCAGTTAACAGCAATAAAGGCCTTGTCTTTACGGGTACTTAGATTGTGAGTGGCTCTGGCAAAAAGTTCTTTGCCAGTTCCTGTTTGGCCTTCAATCAAAACTGTGCAATCGCTTTGGGCAACTTGAGGCAGGATATCAAATAGTTCCTGTATTTTATGATTCCGGCTGATGATGTCTTCACAGCTATATTGTTTTTTTACCTGCTTTCTCAGTTCCTCAACAACGGTCATATCCCGGAATGTTTCCACGCCGCCTATAACCTGACCATTTTTGTCCTTAAGCAAGGCGGTGGATATTGTAATGGCCCTGCGTCTGCCTTGTGCATTTATTATATGTACAGGCTTGTTAATTACCGGTTCACCTGTATCCATTGTGTGCCTCAGCGCACAGTCATTTTCACAGACGTCGGCACGCAGAACATCTTTGCAGACCTGACCTATTGCTTTTTCCCGAGGTATTCCGGTTATTTGCTCGGCAGCACGGTTATAGGTAGTAATCCGCCAGTTTTCATCAACAGTGAAGACACCATCGGCTATGCTGTCTAAGATTACATCTTTTTTTTCATATGGTTCAGGATTCATCACTACCATTATACCGTTATATGCTTTTATTTCAATTGCGGTATTAACTTAGCTTTCAATAGCTCTAAAAAAATGTTGAAGCATTTTATCTTATTTTCTTTTTCGCAGCGGTTGACTCCGGCACACATTTAGTTGCCGCCAATGAACACTTTCTTTGCAACTACAGCCAAAATCAATTGGACTCCCAGTAATGCCGCGATTGATGGTGCAACCGAAAGATCAAGGTAATAGGAAAACAAGAGCCCGCCAATCGATGCAAGGATTGCAGTGGTCCATATGATAAACAATTGACTGGTAGTTTGCCTTGTAAATAAAAATGATATTGCAGCCGGTATAATCAGGTATGCAAAAACGACAACGATGCCTGCATTTTTTACCGCTGAAATAATAACCATTCCTAAAAGCACATAAAAAATAAAGTCCCACCATAAAGTTTTATGTGATTGTACTACTGACTTTTCTTGGTATCCTTGGGTTACGGCATGTAAAGGTTTCCTGCAAAGAAAAACAAAAACGCAAACTGTTGAAAAAACAACAGTCATCCATAAAACATCCGATGAGCTTGTCCATAAAAGTGTACCGGCAAGCATATGTTGAACGTGTATATGGCCTCCAGGAGCAACTCCCACCAAAAAAAGAGCAGTTGCTGCGGCAATGGCATAGGTGACGCCAATAATTGCCTCAAGCGAAATCTGTGTAATCTTTTTTTGCGCTAATGCGTAAAAAGCACTGGTAAACACTATAAAACCTACTGCAAGAATATATGCCGTTAGCGAATTGCCGTGGGATTTAAAAGTAATATGGGCTAAAATAGACGCTACTGCAGCAATCTGGGCCAGTGATATATCAACGAAAATAACTTCTCTTTTTAGGACATGGATACCAAAATAGCCCAAAACCACCGCCATCAACAAGCAAGCTATAAATGGCATGCCGAGTATTTCAATTATTTCTAACATAACATTTTCCTTTTTTATCAGACCGAGCCGCCTTTAAAACAACGGATCATTATTGCAAAAACAAAGCATATACCCAGTGACAATACCAACGTCGGTCCATAAGGCAAATTAAGAAAATAAGATGCACATATCCCTGCGACACAGGCCGAAAAACCTATAAACCAGCCAACTAATACAGCTAAAAGCCACTTCCGGGTAAATAAAGAAGCGATCGTCGCAGGTATCATCAGAAATGCGTAAGCCAAAAGCACACCTGCTATGGGGACAATCAAGACCGTGATAATTCCCTGGGTAGTAAACAAAAGAAAATCCCATAGTCTTTCGTTTGAATTTGTACCAGGTCTTTCCACAAGAGAGATAAATTTATCCTTGAAGAAGAAATGGAAAATAATCAACACAAGATATGTAACCGCTGTAACAAGGACCAAAGGCCATGTAACCCATAACATCGAGCCCGATAAGGTTTTGGTTACGTAAGTGCCGCCGCCGCACAGTTTATCGCCCAATAACAATGAAGCAACCAGCGCCATGACGTACATAATTCCGATAACAGCTTCACGAGGGATTGTTCGTCCTTTGGGTTTCATCAGGGCAAGTAACAATGCGCCAAAGAGAACTGCGATCAATGCTGATAGATAAGAGGTTGACGTGCCATATTCTATGCCTAAGGCTATGCCAACCATAGCTCCGAAAGCTGCCAATTGATCCAGAACCAGGTCTGAAAATATCAACGTACGTCTGATGATGTGCAGGCCGATGTAAGTATGCAAAACCAAAACAACGCCTATCAAAGCGATCTGAACTGAAAAAAACCTAACTATTTCAGAAGTCATTATATTTTTCTTCCTTCATTTTGTTTGCTCAAAATGCCTTTATTTTCTGCTGCTTTTAAGAGGCCTGCGATCCAGTAATCAATCAATTTGAAATAATCTTCCGTACCTTCAACGCCTCCTGTATAAATCGGCACAATTACAGCTTCAGCATTTGTTCTGGTTGCTACCGTTCTTATCTTTTGCTCATCAAAATAATTTGCCGCTAAAATAATACCGATGTCTCTTTTTTTCATAAGATTAATCAGCCCGGTTACATGTTTCGGTGAAGGCGGTATCCCCGGCTTGGGTTCAACGGTCCCGGCCTCTTCGAGACCGAATATTTTAATAAAGTAAATCCAGTTCTTATGATAGGTGATAATTGGGGTGCCTCTCAGCGGCAGCATTTTTCTCATCCAGCCACCTAAGTATTCAATCAAAGGTTGGCCTTCAAACATCTGCTTTTCTAAAAACGCTATCAGCCTGTCCTGCTCAGCAAGGCTGCACAGAGCATCACCACCTAACATCTCTACAAGTTTTTTGCCGAATAGGCATTCATCTATTTTGTTATGTAGTTTGTTAAGATTTTGCATATAAATTTCTTTGCCCTGTGGATCATTCTTAATTAGGCCGGTAGCTATATTACGAGCTGCTATTTTCATTTGTATTGGACTGCATGTAAGATGTGGGTTGCCGTAAATATGAACACCCCCTTCGGCTCTTGAAATTGTTTTTGGTTTTTCCAATAACTTCATTCCGGTAGATGCGGATACATAACCAGCTTGGCCGCTTCGAATTCTTTCGTTGCCGGAATTATCTATCACTGTTTGTGCCCACAATTCCAAATCTAATCCGGTAGCGACAAAGACATCAGCTCGTCTTAAAGCTGTAGCAAAAGAAGGCTTTGGCCTAATAAAATGTGCGTCCTGATCACCACGAACAATTGATTTGACAGAAATCCTGTCTGCCCCTATTTCCTTAGCAAAAAAAGCATAGTCAGGTAAAGTTGCTACAACATTTAAATGTGTTTCAGCATATAAAGTTGTTGACAGTAAAAGTAAAATCATTCCGAGTATTGGGGATTTCTTTCTCATGGTCATTTTTCTCCTTTCTGTCAGTATCGTTCATGTTTATGAGGCCCTGCAGCAAATACACATTGAAGCCAGAAGATATGTTCCGGATTATCAATACCTTTACCATTGCTGTAATCGTATTCTACTCGAAACTTAACAAACGGACTTTGCAACCATGTTACATAAGGGCTAATCTGCCACAGGTAAGGATTGTTACCGGTTACCGCCAATGGCGACAGCGAAGTACACCCGGAAGTGTTTGCATAGCTTTTGCTGTCAGGGACATAAAAATCACCTTTGATGCCAATATCAACTGTACGTGAAATCCTGGTTTGTAAATAACTATACAGTCCCCAGGCTTTAAGGGTATTTTCGCCGGAGCCATCAGGAGCGAGAATATCTTTATTGAGCCAATACGCCTCGCTTCGCCATTCGACATTACGATAACGCATCTTTTCAGTTGGCTCCCAGAGAACCGTAAAATCAGTGCCGAATACAAATGTCTCCTCTCGGCTGTCCTGGGTAGTAGTTGAACTGCCGACTTCCCACTGATCATTCCAGCCCACCAGGCCCGTCAGGCCCCATTCCATATAGGTGTCTTTGGAAAGATCACGGTAGTTTTTATAGTGTGTAAGCAAGCTGGGCCTGTTGGATGTATTATCGCCAAATAATTGGCTGTTCGAGCCGTCTGTAACCTGGAAGGTCAGTTGCTGCGAAGCATTACCGGCCGGAGGCATAAGCCAATCCAGCGACACACCACTCTGGTTCAACCCGCCGTTTCCAAAAACCTTACGAAGGGCCAGAGGAAAATCAACCTGGTCCAAACCATGTTTGTGCCATCTATTGATAACTCCGAACTGCTGACGAAATTTACCAATCGTCAAATTCAAATCGTCTGAAATATCATACAGGGTTATATATCCCTCGCCGAGCTTGGTTTCACTTTCGGTAACGGGTATAGCTGCTTTAAACCTGGTATACGGATCCAGCCAGGATTCAAGGTGAACTCCTAATGTTCGGAAATCAAAATCGCTGCTTTGCTCACTTGTTGTATCCTGCCTGCTGGAAAATAGAAAATCTCCGGTAACGCTGATTTCCGGGTTTAAGCTCTGAAGACTAAGTCCACGGGATTTGAATGTTACATCTTCTGCTTTGTCTTCAATAGGTTTTTCTTTTTCCGCTTCAGCCTGTGCCAGTTGACGTAAAGCACTAAGTTCATCTTGGGGTTTACTTTTACCTGCTTGAATTGTCAGCTCATTTATCTGCTGTTTTAATGCATCAATTTCAGCATTGTGCTTTTTTTGCATTTCAATAATTTGCTGCTGTAATTCCAGAATCTTGATATTTACTTTTTCAATATCGCTGCTGTTACCCTCAGCAAAACTAATATTTGCAAATACCGCCAAAAATAACAGGATTATAGAAAGTGGTATTTTTTTCATTTCTAAAACCTCCTGGTTTTGTGCTCAATTGTTCTGTTGCGAATAAAACCAAACAACAAAAATCTGCAAACTATGTTGTCAAATTTATTTACCGGATAGTTTTGTTTGTTTCAGAGATTTAAGGCTCTGAAAATATTAAGAAGTGCTTATTGGAGGGGCGCGAAGAAGAATTGGTGTAAAATCTTGTGTTTTTTGTCTAACTGTCTCCTTGGGCTTAATATCAGAAACAGCAGTTGGGGCAAAGGAGGATAAAATTGATGTCGCACAAACACTCGTAGCTTTTGCACTTGCTGAATATAAACATGATATACAAAAATCTGGCTCCTTGTTGTGGTTTTTATTTGAGAAGCTTAACCGATCTTTTTCAGGTTGTTCTGAGCAAAATTGGTGGTTATGCCTAATTTTACGGCAGTGTACTTGATTTTGGTTTTGGCTGTGTTGTGATTTAATGCCAAGGTGGCAAGTATGGAGTAAATGAATCGTAAAGGTAACATAAACATAAAAAGCTGCTACCGCTAAAGAAAGATAGCGTTTTTTTTCACAAAAGCGAATCATAACTGCTGCATTATATTATTGCTTTGAGTAAACTCTTTTTGTTCTTAGGCAACGGCCAACGGAAGTATAAATATACCCTTATTGACATCACTGGTCAAGGGCGCAAACACCTAAGTCCGCAAATCTGTGATTAATGCACCTTATAAGGTTTCGCTGCTTCCATCATTCATTATAACTGAGTTTACACACCGTTGAGACTTTTTGTTCAAAAAAAAATGTCTTTTCGACATACTTTGGGCTAATGTCGATTTGATAAACATAATTATTATTTCAGTAACCGTTCATATTTTTTAACAGATCAGCGATGCATATTTTTTGTTACTCAAATGAGATACAACAGCTTTATGGATAAAATCAAAGACATCCAGTTCTTGTTTTTTACATGTGGGCGATACAGTCCAGATACGCTCACACCACCGCGTGCCAACATCTCCGCGAGTTCCCTGTGTTATTCGCCTGTCAATCACAAAGAAAATAGCGAAAATGATAACTGCTTAAATAATAGAGAGTTAGGCATAAAAAAAGACAGCTTGGCAGTAGCTGTCACGGGTGAAAAAGAAATGGGCAGGAGTGGATTTGAACCACCGACACACGGATTTTCAGTCCGTTGCTCTACCAACTGAGCTACCTGCCCGAAATCTCGAATCCCGATTATTCCGGGAAATCGAATTTAGCAAAAAAAAATGATATTGCAAGCAAATTAAGCCGGACTTTTCTCAAATTTTATATAACAGAGGATATTTCTTAACGGTCGGTATTATAATTTAAAAAAAGATTCGCCGGGTATGCCGCGTTCTGTCCCACAGGACAAGTCAGCAGCACACCCGGCGAACAAGAAATTACTTATTCGCGAGGTACTCGCTTAACTAACGAACCCGAACAGTCATATGGCTTCTAAGTTCTTCCAGACGCTCAGTGGGACTGCTAAGGCCACCTATAATGGTGTAAACCCTTAAGGAGTCTCTGGCGTCTTCGTAGATACCTCGATGGATTGTAGCCTTGCCGGTTATCTCGGACAGGACATCGAACGAGTAGTCGATATTGTCCTGTAAGCCTTTGACATTGGCCATCAGTTTCTTTCCGCCTACGGCTACAGCACCGGAGACTTTGGAACTCGTCAAATCGAATCCACCGGCGAGCAGTGTCTTCTCGAGGTTCTTTTTCACCGCTTGAGACAGTGAGAACTTATCTCCGAATTGGGTTACTTTGGTCAGACCCATTATCGCGCATCCGCCTGACTCCATGATGCTGTGATAATCTACCGGGTCGAACGAAGTATACTGGCTGCTCAATGCGCTGAGCTTGTTGAAGATATCAAACTGACTTGCGACGGTGTTGTTGATGCTGGGCCAGAATGACCTTACTGTCATTCCCGGATACATCTTGTTAATCTTGTCGTTGTCTACGATGATAAGGGGTGATATCTTTCCGGAGGTGGCCATTTGACTTAATTCCCAGGCCGCTTTGTAAGCATTCTCTGCCACCAGCGGAGAGCTTGCTTCACCAACGGTGGGTAAAGTCATCATTACACCAACATTCTTGTTGGGGTTGTTCAGGCCGATATAACGTGCGTATCGTTTGGCAATCTCGACCAATCCGATGACGCTGCCGCTGCCTGTACCACCACCAGCTCCGAAGCATACCATAATATGGTCAACTTGAGAGCCGAAAGTCTGCCTGGTAAGATGCAGAATGTCCTGCTGATGCTGCTGGACGGCATCTTTGCCTCTTTCCATGTCTTTGCCGGCGCCCTTTTCACCTATGTTCATGTTGTACTTTTGGTTCTTCGGGATATCGAGCAAATCTAAATCGTGGTGGGTCGTATTGACGGCCAGAACTTTCTTGTAACCAAGGTCGTAGAAAGACTTCACCAGTCTTCCACCGCACTGACCTGCACCAATCCATGCATAGCGGGTAGAGCCCTTGATATTATCTACAACACCTGCTTCTTTCTCGGTGTTAGGTTCATACTGTTCCAATTCCAGAGTCGGAAGTAACCAGGCATTGAAATCAAAATCGCCCTTTGAAGTTACAGGACTGCGTCTTTTCTGCGAGGTTTTCCTTGCGGTCTTTTTGGTCGCCTTGGGTCTTGAAGTGGTCCTCTTCTTTGTTGCCTTGGGTCTCGAAGTGGTCCTCTTCTTTGTTGCCTTGGGTCTCGAAGTGGTTCTCTTCTTTGTTGCTTTGGGTCTTGAAGTGGTTCTCTTCTTTGTTGCCTTGGGTCTTGAAGTGGTTCTCTTCTTCGTTGCCTTGGGTCTCGAAGTGGTTCTTTTCTTTGTTGCTTTGGGTCTCGAAGTGGTTCTCTTCTTCGTTGCCTTGGGTCTCGAAGTGGTTCTTTTCTTCGTTGCCTTGGGTCTCGAAGTGGTTCTTTTCTTCGTTGCTTTGGGCTTTGAAGCTGTTCTCTTCTTTGTTGCTTTGGGTCTCGAAGTGGTTCTCTTCTTTGTTGCCTTGGGCTTTGAAGTGGTTCTCTTCTTTGTTGCCTTGGGTCTTGAAGCGGTTCTCTTCTTCGTTGCTTTGGGCTTTGAAGCGGTTCTTTTCTTCGTTGCCTTGGGTCTCGAAGTGGTTCTTTTCTTCGTTGCCTTGGGTCTTGAAGTGGTTCTCTTCTTTGTTGCTTTGGGCTTTGAAGCTGTTCTCTTCTTTGTTGCTTTGGGCTTTGAAGCTGTTCTCTTCTTTGTTGCTTTGGGTCTTGAAGCGGACCTCTTCTTGGTCGCTTTGGGCTTCGAGCTTACTCGCTTCTTAGCCGTAGAGCGTTTTGAGCTTGCGCTCTTTTTGGTAGCCTTGGCCTTAGAGGCAGGTCTTTTTTTGGTCGCCTTGGCCTTGGTTCCAGATTTTCTTTTAGTTGATTTTCGTACCATTTTCAATTTCTCCTAATTAAATATTTGTTTCCTTTATTTTTTCTTTTTCCAAAATACTGCCTCTGGGCATCTGAAGCGGCATGAACGCTTATCGACTCACTAAATGGGGTGTTTAACTTCTTTTTTTATTTTTTTATTTTTTTATTTTTTTCATACAGCACGAATATGCTCATATTTTGATTTTATCCCACAGGTTATGAGCCGTATGTCTGAATGGTTATTCACTTTTGGGGAGATTTAGGGCCGATAATGTCGCGATTCAGCAGGATTGTTAGTCGGCAGAGTGCAGCGTTGCCTGACAGGATTGTATCGCACGGGAAAGTCCGCAGGTTACAGAGGAAACGTTGTTTATCTCTTCGGTAGTCAGTTTATTTTCGGACGAACGATAAACCAGTACAAAGCCCAATGATGAGCCGGGCTGGCCCAGAGGGATTGTCACGCCTGAGATTTTATTTAATCCGTTTAGATTGCCCTGCAGGCCCATTGCAAACATATCATCGAGTGTGCATACTTTGTTCGACTTGCAGATATTGCCCATCAGCTCTGGCGTGAAAGAGTTCTCAAGAGGCTGTTTTTCGAGAGTGATAGGCCACTCACTCTCGAACATATATAGCTCAAAATTGTCCGACTGACGTAAAAAGAAGGTAACATTTGCATCTGGGTGGTCTTCTTTGATAAGTTGGACTACGGAGTATAAAAGACTATTCAAGTCTGTTATACCGATGATTGACTCGTAAAAATTCGCTATAAAGCTTATTGTCTTGAGATTTTTGATAAAGTCTCTCTGGGCTCCAATAAAGTCGTTGCAGAGTATATCTATTTGTTTTGCCTGCTTCTTGCGTTTTTTATTTAGCTTCTTGATGAGCAGGCGCAGTCTTCTATGTCGTTGTTTATCTTCCACAATACCCCGTTTTTTGATAGTTCTCCGATACTTACCTCCGCCGTTTTGCTTCACGAAGTGAAGAAATGGGGGGGTGTTTTAGGTTAAATTCGGATTAACAAAAGACGGGCTTTAAGAATAAACAAATATAAAAGGGCTGCTATTACGTAGCCCTATAAACAACCGGTTATCAGTTTTATGGATATTGAGCGCAGTGTAAGATTTTATCTTACCAAAAGGGCAATTTAATTTTTCCAAATTGATTTGTCTATGTTTTCGGACCTACTTAATACTATGCTACACGAGCAGACCTGAGAGTGTGAAGTTGGCCCACGCCCTGGCCGACGGATACCTTGCGAGCTCTCATGGCGAAGTCGTTAACCTCTTCGATTTTCTCGAAGCCTACGACCATTGCGTCCACACAGCCCGACTCAAGTGCATACTTAATGGATTCATCGCGCTTCTCAGGATTGTTGCCAAACCTTCCCTCACCTATAATCTTCATCCCTATCACGGCCTTGCCCTGTCTGCGTATTGCTTTAAGGACTGCTCCTACCTTGGGCACCTCCTCGACAGTCTTGACGTCCATACTAACCGCATACGGATTAATGCGGGCATGAACCGAATCGACCCACGGCTCTTTAACACACCTCTCAAGGGCCGCCACTGAATGACATGACAAACCGTGTGCCCGGACCAGGCCTTTCTTTTTGAGCTTTGCCAGAATTTCCATTTGGTCACCCAGTTCTTCCGGCCATTTGCTGCTTGTAACGCAATGGAATAAAATCAGATCTATGTAATCGGTCTTCAGCTCCTTTAAAAAGCGCTCTACTACCACATCCGGGCTGGGGCGTTCTGGTTCCGGTATCCCGCCGGAGCGAAACCATATCTTGCTTGCTATCACATAATCTTCGCGACGCATATTCTTCAGTGCCCCGGCTAAAAACGGGTGCGTACCATACAAGTCTGCAACGTCGAACAGCCTGACACCACGTTCGTAACACCCCATTGCCAGAGCGTTAAATTTCTCTTTGCCCATACGCGTATGATTCGACTCCCGACGGCTGCCGCGCATTCCCGTGCCAAGGCCCACGCGGGAGACCTTTATCTTTGTTTTGCCCAGCGGGACAAGTTCGTACGGGTCATGCTTTGTGGATTTCCGACTTGCGGCGCCCAGCGTTCCCGACCCTAAAAAAACACCGCCCACCCCCGCTATTGACCTGGCTAAAAATTCTCGACGTTTCATTGCCATCGTTTTCGCTCCTTAAATATCTGTGTACCCTCTGATTGTTGCGTTATTTCGTAATCAGCTCCGATAACAGCCGTTTTGTTGTATGGCCCGTACCGGGCTTCAGACTTTAACAATATCTGAATCCACTCGATAACTCAAGAGATTTGTGGACATACTCAATTGAATTTCATACGATCAGCTTTTTGCAAGGTTCGTCGATGAAAGAATTTTCCTGCAGGTGCAATGATTTCCCAGGTGGCACAGCGCAAGTCTTGAGACGGAGAATATGATCGGAAATGAGAAATTATGTATTTCCCCGTATCCGATCGTTATATGCGGGAAAAAGTTCTCGAAGCTCGATTTCTCAGGATAATTCTTAATCCACTCTAATGTTGATTCGCCTGTCTCCGATGATGAAAGTACCATGTCCGCCTTTACGTCATAGCTGAAATAGGGCGCCAGTCTATGCATAACCTCTTCATGAAGTGATTGAAGTGCTTCTGCCTTTTCTATCTCAATGACCGACACTTTTTCACCTGCTCGATTTGTTTCTATGTGGATGCCGACGGCAGTTAGCTGTCCTAATGAGGTTTCTTCCGCGATTGTCCTGAGAATCACATCGATCTCGTCTATATCTAATTCGTCAATACATCCCATAGCTAAAGAAATATGCGGCAGACAACTCGCTTTATCCAAAACAATTTTGTCTGCGTATTGTTTCAGAAGTTCTTTATTCGCAGCGATAGCCTTCTCCGCTATCTCTTCAGATGGTAACAGTACAATGTCAACCGCTATTTCCGCCATCAGGATAATCTCTGTAAACAATCATGCCGTTTTTTTCTAAAATCAATTCAATGCGTCCGATTTCTTTCAGCGGTAGTCATCGGCCAGTTCGAACATCGCAAGGATTTGTTCGAGTGCATCATACGGGGACGTGCCGATATCCACGGTTAACTTGTCGTCCCTGTTGGAAACAGTAATTACGTTTCCTGCAGCGAACAGGATATTGCTGGCTGTCCGTTGATGGCTCGTTCGGGTTTTAACTTGGAATGATGCCAGTGACGGGTGTGCCAGAAATTGCACATCCGTTGCCAGGGCGGCTATTGGCTGTCCTTTGCTGTTTTTACCAAGGTCACTTAATCTGATGTTATACGTTTTTGGCTTGCCGGTAAGCAGGGCTACGGATGCGTGGCGATAGTAGAAGTCGCTCTGAGCCTGTGACTGTTCGACTTTGGCAAGCTGCTCCCTGGCTTCCGAAGGCTGGTCTGCTCCCGGGCAGAACATGACTGTCGGCTGATGTGCCAGGTGATCTTTCAGCAGCAACCCCAGTCCCACGGGAGCGCCGTCTTCGAGGGACAACAGGCTGGTCACGTCACCGGTCACCGTGTAAAAATTTGAACCTGTAACCGGCCGGCCGGCCGGCCCGAAGGGGATTGTGTCATCGAAGTCATCAGCATAGAGATGAATTGCCACTCCCACCTGGCGGAGGTTTCCCCCGCAGGCCATCCGCCGCGCGTGATGCCTGGCCTGGGTCAGTGCCGGCAATAGTATCGCAATCAACAGACTCAGGATAGCTATCACCACCAACAGCTCTACAAGGGTAAAGCCGGAACGATTGTCGTTATTAACTTCCGATAGATAGTTAACTTTGCGCATTTTATTTCTCGAACACAGGGATTGTAATCCACTTTGTCCGATTATGTTCACAAAAATCTTTTATTCCGTCGAATATGAAATCGGCTCTGGTAGCGATTCCGCGAGGCGGACATTATCCATATCCCAGAACCCTCCAGGCATACCGGCCGCACGCAGGGCAACGCCTATGGCCTTACCAGCCCAGCCATCGCCGGATTGCAACGTTGGTAAATGTAAAGAAAAATCCATTAACTGAGTTGATGATAGACCCCTTGCTTCTACCGTCCGGCTCACTATGTCCAAAACATCGTTCCCGTCGCGATAGAAGAGCACAATATCGAGGGTATCGACCGGCTCGACGCTCGATGGCGGGAATTGGCTGGAGACACCCACCGCCACGGTCAGGCGGTAGTTACAGCCTGACTTGTACATAGCGGTCAAATCCTGTTCCAGTGCATTACCTGCTTGAGAGCCTAAGAAGGCCAATTGGTTTCCATCGGCATTAACAACGTTGTCTGCACTGTCCGCAGGAGTATTTCCGAACACGCCGGTATTGCTGCTGGACAGCGTATCGATATCGATTTCCGTCCACATGTCAACAAGTGGTATCGCCGGAAAGCCGTTCGGATCAACAAAAGGAGCTTCGAACGAAGCATTCTCGATCCGAATCGACATAGGTAACGACTCGATGAGCCGCACGTTATCCAGATCCCAGAATCCCCCCGGCATCCCTGCTGCACGCAGAGCCACACCTATGCCCTTGCCAGCCCAGCCACCCCCGGACTGTACCGTCGGCAGGTGTAGCGAGAAATCCACCAGTTGCTTTGAAACCAGGCCAATAGCGTCCACCGTCTGGCGTGCGATGTCCACCGCAACATCGTTACCGTCACGATAGAAGAGTACCAGCTCAAGGATATCCACCGGCTCTGCGGTCGATGGTGGGAATCTGCTGGATATGCCCACCGCTACGGTCAGGTCGTAGTTACAGCCAACTATGTAATTGGCATTAAGGTTTTGTTCCAGACCGTTGCCAAACTCAGAACCAAGGAAGACTAATTGGTTTCCGTCGGGATTGGCTATATGATCCGTTTTGCCGTCAGGAGTATTGGCGAATACTCCTGTATTAGTGCTGCCCAGTGTATCATTGTCTGTCTCTGTCCACGCATCAATAAATGGTAAGGCCGGAAAAGCGTTCGGATCGACAAAAGGGGTCTCGAATGAAGCGTTCTCTATAGGAATAGATACAGGTAACGATTCATTGAGCCGCACATTATCAAGGTCCCAGAACCCTCCCGGCATACCGGCCGCACGCAGGGCTAAGCCTATGGTCATGCCCGACCAGGCATCGCCGGACTTTACCTTCGGCAGGTGTAGCGAGAAATCCGTCAACTGAGTTGATGACAAACCCCTTGCTTCTACCGTCCGGCTCATAATGTCCACCACGTCGTTCCCGTCGCGATAGAAGAGCACCAGTTCGATTGTATCGACCGGCTCGATGCTCGATGGCGGGAATTGACTGGAGACACCAACCGCAACACTCAGGCGATACTCGCAGCCTGACTTGAAAATAGCGGTCAAATCCTGCTCAAGTGCATTACCCGACTCGGAACCCAAAAAGGCAAGTTGATTTCCGTCGGCATTAACTATATGGTCCGGATTACCAGCCGGCGTATTTGCGAACACGCCTGTATTGCTGCTGGACAGCGTATCGATATCTATCTCCGTCCAATGGTCCATAAATGGTAATGCCGGAAAGCCGTTGGGATCCACAACCGGCGCCTCGAACGAGGCGTTCTCTATCGGAATAGATGCCGACCGGACAGGTTTGGCGGCCCATGAGCACATTAGTAATAACAAAATTAGGCAGGTAATATGATGTAACATATATCTAAATGTTCTCTTCTCACCCATGATAAATAAATTACCTTTCGTATCGATAAAGTTTCACAGCAAGATATAATCATACACACATAGAGATGAAAAATCAAGAAAAATGACTCGCAACAGCCCTTATCAGGCACGTATCGCTACAGAATACGAACAAATTTTTCGCCGAGACGTAATCTTTGGTAGATCACTCTCCTCCTTTAAAAATAAGGGGGGGTCGCCCACAAACGCCCCCCTTTATTTGTTCTAACGAGTTTGTTAAGACGGAAGATACCAACCTTGAAGCATTTGTTTTCAAGTGAAACTGCACCGAAAAAAATTTCTTAACCCTTCGAGGCAAATGTGATAGGGTTATTTGATATAATACTGAGAAAATTATATTTGTTAAGTGCTTAAATTGGGAGTCTCAGAATAAAGAGCAGAGTTCATTTGTGTGTATTATCTGGAGAAAACTAAAATGAAATGTATATCAATCAATTCTATGTTTCTGGCAGGTTTCTGTATTCTGTGGATTGCTATCAATACAGTCTTTATGCAGTTTTTGCATTATGATTCACAGTACCGTCATCTCAATCCACAGCACTACAATGTTGATATAATCACGCAGGAAGACTATAAACAGTTATCGAATCCCGAGAATCGCTCAGTTAATTTATCAAATGGCAAAACAAAAACAAAAGGGGACAAATGGAATTCCCACGTTCTACCGAAGTACAAATCAGCCAATAATGGTTCACAGTATGTGCTAATCACTGTGAGAGGAACAGCCCCTTTTATACATCATTGGTATTCAGTTGTGCTCCCAATCTTTGCCGTTTGCATCTTTGCATTATTTTGTGACATCAAAGGGCGCAAACAAACACAAAACGAGCTTAACCAATCAAAAGAGGATACCACCTAAAGTCGTCTTCTAATTTGTGAGTTTGCTTGATTGAAAATGGAGTTTGAATTTCGACGGCAGATGTCAGTTAGGTCGCTTTTCTATTAACCAGATGTCCGATTCATTCGCATGGCAGACAAATTGTTACTGTCGTTCCGTTGCCGGGCTTGCTTGTAATATTCAGCGAGCCTTTATTCAACTGTATAAAGCGGGCTGTGTAAGCGAGCCCCATGCCGCGTTTTCGACCTGCCGCTTTTTCTGAGAAAAACGGTTGAGTTGCTTTTTGGACGGTTTCGGTGTCCATTCCGCAGCCGGCGTCGCTGATTTGCAATTGTATCGAATCACCGGACTCTGCGGCTTCGGCGCCGATTTGTATTGGCCCGGCATTTTCACCATAGGATTCAGCGGCATTGGAAATAACATTTGCAATTGCCGATACAACCTGTGCCGAATCCACAAAGACACTTTCGATATCCTCGGCAATTGCAATTTGAACATCGATGTTTGCGGTATTTATTTTTTGCTTTGCCAGCTCGATAGCTTCATCGAGCATCTGTTTAACGTCCGTCCGTGCTGCTCTTGGCTTCGGCGGCTCAGCAAAACCCATCAGGTTCTCGATAATTGCCGAAGCCTGCCTGGAGTTTTCATAAATCTGTTCCATGATTCTTTTCTTATCCTCATCGCTCTCGGCTTCAGAGAGCAATTGCGCTCTGCCTGATATCACCGCCAGCGGATTATTTAATTCGTGCGCCGCGCCCGCCGCCATCTCCGCTAAAGCGTTCAGGGAATTTTCTGCAGGAGCAGTCTGAGTTTGGTTCTCCATAGGTTTTGAAATAAGCAGGGAAAATCGCTCGGCAAAACGCTGCTGTCTCTGTTGCACAAGGGCCATGCCTAAAGCACTGCCTCCGATCGATGCCGAAGTCCTGAACTTTTCCTCGAACAGCTCCGCATCGTCCGGATAATTAAGCTCGAAGGTGATCACTCCTGTTGCTTTACCGCCTGAAAGTAACGGCATCAGTTTTGTTCGATTCGTATCGAAGTCAACGTCTAATTGCTCGAACAGCCAGTCGATATAATCATAAGCGTCCAGAATCGCGAAGTTGTTTGCGATTGTTTTTGGTATGACAGACGTTCCGGCGGGAGCGTTTAAGCAAACCATCCTGCTTTGAGAAAGTTCTTCTACAACCACCGCTTCAAGTGTTTGCGAGCGGCGCCGAGGCGCAAAATAAAGACAAACCATACCTGTTTGATAAAACTTCTGCCAGCGGGTTGCAAAGTTTTCTGCTATATCAATCGCTGTGCTCATCGAATTAATGCTGGAAAGGAAATCCGTTATAAAATCCAAATGGATCGAATCGCTTTGCAGCCGTTGATTTTGGCCGGACAATTCTGTATTTTGTCGGGCTAATTGAGCGGCCCCGCCGTGTACAATCTTGCAATAATTAGCTCCGGCCTTCGGTAGATACAGGCCTAAAATGTTGCTCTTTTGTCTGATTATTTCGGGAAGTTTACTGCTGAT
>CAZWME010000020.1:0-12979 GCA_964634515.1 uncultured Pirellulales bacterium
TATCGGCTTTTCCGGTGCAGCATTAAAGGCGATAATTAACGGAGGGCTCGTTGAAAATTTCGGCAGCATGTCAAAGGTAATTTGAGCCGTTTTCTCCTCCGGATGAGTCAGACTGATGTTGATTCGTCCTTTGGGATTATCGTTCAGCTTCTCTACATCAACAACGGGTGAAAGTACGAATTTAGTCGCTTCTACTGAGCTGTCAATATCGACGGATATGCTCTCGCCGGTAGATGTAAATCCAGTTATCGAAAATGGCTGATTATCGAGACTGTTAAGCACAATCTTCGGACAGCCGGCATTTTCCTCCTCAAGGAAAAGCCTCAGTCTCTTCGGGGAGTAACTGACTTTCGATACGACCATCGCTTTAATAGTCAGAGCTAACCTGGGCTGTGTCTTATCGTTCGAGTTGACATAGATATTCTTCATGTACAGACCGGGTTTTTGTGTGGCTTGAAATTCAGCCTTCACAACACCGCTTTGGCCCGGGGCATATTCGGTCTTATCCAGCTTCGTAACAACACCGCAGCATCTCTCGACTTCCTTAATTTCCAATAAACCGTCACCACTGTTGGTAAACTTAAACTCAGCAACCTTCCTACTTGAAGTTACACCGATTTGTCCAAAATCGGCAACTGTCTTTTCAAATGTAATTATTGGTTCAGCTTCATCAGTCTGGATTGCAGCTTCAGCTTTCTCTTCCGAAGAGACCAACCCTGCCTCAGACTTTTCGGCCGGCATAGTCTCCTCCTGACAGCCAAACTGCAAAAGCAACAAACAACCGGCAACAAACAATAAAACCAGGTAATTTCGTGCCATATATCATCTCCCCATTTAAGTTATGATGTAACACTGCCACTTGATTAATGACCCCTATATTGTAACAAAATAAATACCCTAAATCAAGAAATTTCTTCCGACAATTTCAACCGCCCCGCTCTCATAATATTTTCTTTTTTTTCGCTCTAAACAGCAAAATTCTGCTAAGGAAGATTCTGCTTCCCTGCAGGCCCGAACCATTAGCTGAGGCTTTAAGGTCCTAAAATAAACCCGAAATACCCCACCTACCCGAGGAATCGTCCCGAAAATGCTCCTGCACAGTGCTTTGCTGTTACTCCTGTCCTTTCAGCCTCATCACTGCCGATTTTTAATTACTGGCGTTCGGCTTTACAGCCGATATTTTATCTATTATTATAGAGCACATTATTATAGGAAGTAAAGTATGCACAGTCAAGGTCCTGAAGTGTCGTTAGTTGTGCCGTTATTAAATGAGCAGGATAATATCGGTCCACTATACGAACAAATCACCCAAACATTAAAGGACAAATACCGCTACGAAATAATATTTATCGATGACGGCAGCAATGACAATAGTTTCAATATTTTATCTGATTTGCAAAAAGCCGACAACAAAATGCGCGTCATTTGCTTCCGTAAAAACTTCGGTCAGACCGCCGCCCTTAGTGCCGGCTTCAACCACTCAAAAGGCAAAATCATCGTTGCGATAGACGCCGACCTGCAAAACGACCCCGCGGATATACCTGATATGATTGACAAGCTCAACGAAGGATTTGACGTCGTAAGCGGCTGGAGAAAAAAAAGACACGATAACGCCATAACAAGACTGCTGCCCTCTAAAATCGCCAACTGGGTGATTTCAAGGATTACCGGCGTAAAACTACACGACTACGGCTGCACCCTGAAAGTGTACCGAAGGGAGGTCCTCGCAGAGATAAAACTATACGGCGAAATGCACCGCTTCATACCAGCCCTGGCAAGCTGGAGCGGTGCCAGAATCGCTGAAATGGCCGTCAACCACAGGCCAAGGACCGCCGGCAAAACAAAATACGGTATAGGGCGAACATTGAAAGTAATTTTGGACCTTATTACCGTCAAGTTCCTCGGCTCTTTCTCCACCAAGCCTATATATATCTTCGGAGGCCTGGGCTTGGCAAGCGGCATCGGGGCCATAGCTTCCGGTTGGTACGTCATATATCAAAAAATCGCCAAAGATTTCGCTATCAACAGAAATCCACTTCTGGTCATGACCGCTATGCTGATTACCACTACAATCCAATTTATTCTGATGGGCCTGCTCGCCGAGCTGCTGGTACGAACGTATCACGAATCACAAAACCGGCCGACCTATGTAATTAAAAAAATCCTCGAATCCACCGCCGCAGCTTGTCCTCCTGAAAGCGGCCAACGGAGTTAAGTATATGAGTAAGCACACCCAAAAGCACAAACGCTCAAGAAGCCCGATAGACCCGCATAAGCATAATGTTACCTCACCAGCTCATCAGAGTGGCCGCCTGTCGAGTTCGGCAAAACTGCTCAGCAGTAAACCTGTTGTTGTCTTAATCATAATAGCCATTCTGGCGGCAATTCCCTTTTGTATGGGCAAATACTTCGAATTCAACTCACCAAGCGCCTACGACAGCGGGGCTTATGTTTACTCAGCCAAACGAATACTCGACGGAGCAAAAATCGGCATCGATGAAAAACCCAGCGCCCAGATGGGAACCCTGCTGATAAATATGCTGGGCGTCAAGCTGTTTGGCTTTAATGATATCGGCCCGAAACTCATCCAGGCAATCCTCCAGGCGGCGGCCCTGGTGCTGATGTTTATCGCGATGCGAAAGCTCTTCGGAATCCTGCCTGCCGCTATAGGCGTAATTATTGCCTCAATATACCTATCAGCTCCCCTTATGGCCAAGTACGGTAACGTAAAAGAACAACACATGATTGCCTTTATGGTAATGGGGATAAGCTGTTTTGTTTTGTACCAGCTCGCGGACCGCCTCTGGCTTGCGATATTAGCAGGCGTTTTTCTAAGCTGTGCCCCGCTCTTTAAAGAAACCGGCGTCTCGGCAATCACAGCGGTTGGCCTGTTCGTAATCGCTCAACCGCTGCTCAAGAACAGAAGCTTCAAAAAAACTGGCACCGATATCTTACTTCTGGCAGCCGGCGCAGTCATCGTCATCAGCCCGATATGTCTATGGTTGTCTGTACAGAAGGCCCCAATTAACTACTTCCCATACTATTCAATAGCCGGCAGGCCTCTTGCAAAATTAATTCAAAGCCCTCAGGACCAAAAACAGCCAACAACAGAACCAAACACACCTGACACCACAGTTCAGAGCACTCCTGTAAAACAGGGACTTTTAATGAAATTCATGCCGGCTTATGTCCGTGATAGCTGGCAAATACTAAAACCCGAACAACTCAAGCAGGCAAAGCTCAGAGTCTTCCGTTGGTATCGACACTTAATACTACCCATAGCCCTGGCCCTCGGCTCAATTATCATCAGAATCGTCATGGTAATGTCGGCCAGATTAAACAAATCAAAAAGCCCCGCAACAACCGCCTGCGAAAGGTTTGTATTGCTCTTCGCCGTCTGGTGGCTGCTGGATATGATGTTCGTGTGGATAAGCCCGCGCTCCTACGAGCAGTATTATCTGCCCTTAAATGCTTCGGGTGCAATGTTGGGCGGATACTTGATAGCAATCTACCATAACAAACTAAAGAGCACCGCATACAAACCCGCCTGGGTGATAACAGGAATTGTCGGCTTTATATTTATGATAATTGCCTCCCAGCATATATTTTTCGGTATCTGGACAAGCGCTCATTCCGGTACAACTTATACCAATCCCCAAACCCGTATTCCGGAAAAACGAAGAGGTTACACCCAGAAGCTAAATGAAATTTCCGGCAACCCGCAACACTACTGGATGATGGCCGGACAATACATACAAAACAATTCCACAGAGAACGATAAAATCTACGTCTGGGGCTGGGTACCGGGAATATATGTCGCAGCCCAGAGACTGAGCCCCACGCCAAAAGCATTCGAAGGAACCATGCATACGCTCACACCACAGGTCCTTTCCGAAAGAGTCGGTGAGATACTGGACGCGTTTGAAAAAGAGCCACCGAAGTTCATAGTTGACACCCGCAAGAACCACTTCCCCTGGGACAGGCCGCCACTTGAATTATGGCCTCAAACACAGAAAGGACCTCTGCCCTCTGAACCACAAATTGTCATCCAGTACGACCAGATGTACGCCAAAATGCTCCGCGAACAAATAGAGCCTGCCGAGGCCCTTCGATTTGAAGCGATGAAACCGTTTAGACAGTATGTTATGAATAATTATAAAATCGTTCAGCCTTTCGGAGCAAATATTCTCTTTCAGCGCAAATAAACATACTAAGCATCAACCCGATAGTGAAGACCAATGGACGAAGAACTCAAAAAACAGCAGGAATTCTATGACCGGGGATGGCGCAGCGAACTTGAAGCAGGAAAAGAACAACGTGGAAACCTGCGAACCAATCTGGACTTCCTCAGCCAAACCAATCTGCTCAAGCCGAATGACATAATTCTGGAAATCGGCTGCGGCATCGGCAGTATAGTCTCTGAGCTGAGCCGACAGGGATACGATATCACAGGTACGGATATATCGAGCAGGGCGATTGATTACGGACTGAAAAAATACGGCGATATCAAACTCCAGGTCCAGCCGGCAGAAAATTTACAATTCGAAGACCAGGCATTCGATGTCGTGTTGAGCTTCGATTTATTTGAGCATATCGCCGAAGTGGACCGACACATAAGCGAAGTCTGTCGTGTCCTCAAAGAGGATGGTCTCTATCTTCTCCAGACGCCAAACAAATACAGTAATGTAATTTTCGAAACCCTGTATCATAAATCCCTTAAATGGCGACGGGCGCATCCTTCCTTGCATACGCCCGGCCAATTGAAACGCCGGTTCTCAAGGCACGGTTTCCAAACACAATTCGTCAAAATGAATCCCGTAAACGAATTCACTCTGAACAAGCTAAGGAAAAAACTTGGCCCGATAAGCGGCATCTTCAAACATATAAATTTTTGCCGTCTGCCTCTTGCGATGCAAACAAATTTGTATGTTATCGCCCGTAAAACACCGAAAAAATAAAATGAAAATACTAATGTTAAATTACGAGTTTCCGCCGATCGGCGGCGGAGTAGCTAACGCACACCGCTGTCTCTTACAGCAATACTCCGGCAATAGTGACTTGACCATTGATGTCTTGACCTCCGCCCCAAAGCCGGGATTTGTCAAAGAAAGCTTTGCCGAAAATATCACTATATACAAAGTCGGCCTCCATAAAAAGCAATTGCACTATTGGCGAAAAACCGAGGTACTCGAATGGCTCTTAAAAGCCGGTTTCCATTACCGCAGACTACTTCGGGAAAATAACTACGATTTTGCCCACGCGTTTTCCGGCTTCCCTACCGGCTGGCTCCCTTATCGCTGTGGCCATAAGCTACCATACATTATCTCGCTGCGAGGTTCCGATGTCCCCGGAGAACATGCCAGGCTGAAGCTTGATTATAAAATTCTCGCTCCGGCCTTCCGCGCCATCTGGAAAAAAGCCTCCGCACTGGTAGCCTGCAGCGAAGGCCTGAAAAACCGCGCCCAGAAGTTTATGCCGTCGGCGAATATTGACGTTATTCCGAACGGCGTTGACTCCGAGCGATTCACTCCCTCCGAAACCACTCCGGGAACACAGAATCTCAAACTTCTTACCGTCGGCCGGCTGTCTGTTACAAAGCGTGTGGAAATCCTGATTGACGCTATTGATATTCTCAACAGACAGGGCTGCCAGATACTTCTCAAAATAGTCGGCGGCGGACAAATGCAGCCGAAACTAAAACAAATTGTAAACGAAAAAAACCTCGATAACATTATCAAGATAACAGGCAGAATCGACGCCGAAGATATGCCCCGAATTTACCGACAAAACGACATCTTTATAAGTGCCAGCAAGCTGGAAGGAATGAGCAATGCAATGCTCGAAGCGATGGCATCAGGCTTGCCGATAATCGCAACTCGCTGTGAGGGTGTCGAAGAATTAATTGCCCAAAACGGCCTTGTGATAGAAAATGCAAACGCCGAAGAAATCGCCAAAGCAATAAAAAAATTAATCGACGACCGGCAGCTTCGCAATCAAATGTCCATCGCAGCCCGGCAGAAGGCAGAGCAGTTTACCTGGGGACAGATTGCCGAACAATATCTGAACATCTACGAAAGAGTAAAATGAAAATCAGGGTCTTACATGTAATAGACCATCTTGGATATGGTGGAGCACCGGTTGTTGTCAAAAATATAACCGAAAAGCTCGGCGCCGAAAACATCGAAACACTCGTCTGCGCCCTTCGTACAAACCCCGAAGCTATGCCAATCAAAACCGCCCTCATCAGCCTAACTCACCATAAGTATAATCCCTTCACCTTCCTGACAATCGCGAAACTCTGCAAACAGCACAAGATAGATATTATCCACGCCCACCTACAAAAATCGATAATAAGCTGTCTGCTTACCGGCTTTCTCTGTGACGCCAAAATAATAATCCACGAGCACGGCCCAATCTTTCGCCGCGGCACCGGTTGTATCTACCGCTTTCTTCTGAAGCTGCTGGCCAAAAAGGCATCCGCCGTAATCGCAAATTCACAGGCGACAATGACCGCCTTAAAACAAACTGCCGGTTTCGCTGAACAGTCCTCTAATGTAGTAACCAATTTCGTTGACTTCGCCCGCTTCGACCACACGCTTTATGACCGTCAAAAGACAAGAGACACACTCGGAATCACCGCTGACAAAAAAGTCGTCGGATTCCTCGGAAGGCTCGATAACTGCAAAGGGGTGGATTTACTAATCAAAGCCGCAGCGATCCTTTGTAAAAAAGACCCGCAGTACCATTTTATTATTGTCGGCCACGGAGCACAAAGAAACCAGCTTGAGCAGCTCGTCCTTCAACTGGGCCTGAAAGAAAACGTCACCTTCACCGGTTTATGCAAAAATCCGGCCGAAGTTATAAGCGCTTTTGATATCGCCGTCGTCCCCAGCAGGCGCGAGGCATTCGGTATCGCCGCCATCGAATTTATGCGAATGAGAATACCCGTCATCGCCTCACCGGTCGGAGGTCTGGTCGAAGTAGTACAGCATAATAAAACCGGAATCCTGCTGGATAACCTCAGCACCGATAATATCGCTCTGGCAGTCAGCTCGCTCATGCAGGACAACTCTTTACGGGAAACTTTGGCGGACAACGCCGAGATTTTCTCTCGTAAATTCGACGGCTCCGAACAACTGAAACAGATAACGGAAATATACAAAAAATTATGCCCGAAAACCTAATTATGCGCGATGAAGAACAGATAAAATTCAACAAAGAAGTCAACGACGGAATCAGCGGCAAATACGATTGCCTGCACAACGAAATATTCAATCCCATCGAACAGCAGCGACTGGGAAGAGCTTTGAGTACAGCAATCAAGGCAGTGAAAACCGATTCAAAACCTTTAACCGCCCTCGATTATGGAAGCGGCTCCGGAAATCTCACCCGCCACCTCATAGAAGCCGGCGTTAACACCGTCTCGGCGGACGTTTCCGATGGCTTTCTGAATTTGATTGAACGAAATTTCTCCCATACCGGCCTGTCGAAAACCCAAAAGATTAACGGAAAAGATTTGTCCGGCATCAAAACCGGACAGTTCGATTTGGTCGCAACTTATTCGGTACTGCATCATGTGCCTGATTACATGCAGATAGTAAAGGAAATGTGCAGGGTATTAAAGCCCGGCGGTGCACTTTATATCGACCACGAAGTCAACGAATCATACTACCAAAGATCCCAGGAATACCTCGAATTTCTAAAAAAAGCCCGGCCGATAATAAATCTAAAACGCTGCCTCCGCCTGCTATTTGATGTAAAAGGTTATAAACACATAGTCAGACGCCTCATAAATCCACGATATAAAAGAGAAGGTGATATTCACGTCTGGCCCAACGACCACATAGAATGGGACAAAATTGAACAGCTTGTAATCGCTGAAGGTCTCAAAATAATCCTGAAAGAAGAATATCTGCTTTACAAAAGCAGCTACGACGTCGATGTATATAACGAATATAAAGATAAATGCGCAGACGAACGGCTGTTGATAGCAAGAAAACAATGATTGTTGTACCGGCTGTGTGATATATCGAACAAAGGAATCGTAATATGACAAATCAGAATAAAGAGCCGGACGCCTTTTTCGACCATTTCAGCCGGGGCGACAAACCTACAAAAACCGGTACGAAACTGGTCAAAGCCCTGGCCCGAAGAATCTTCCGATATACACAAATCGCTTCCGGGAGCAGCATCCTAGAGATAGGTCCCGGTCGGGGGGATTTCGCTGATATCTGTCTTGAAAAAGGTCTCGAATATTATGCATTCGAGCCAAACGAGCAAATGGCCGCTGCTCTTGAAAAAAGAGGCGCCAATATTATTCGCGCAATGGTCCCGCCCCTGCCAGCTATAGACAAAAAATTCGACGCCGTGGTCATGCTCGCCGTTATGGAGCACATGAACAGCATGCAGGACGCCTTGCAGATAAGCCAGCAAATAAAAGAAGTTCTCAAACCACAAGGAAAGTTCGTAATATGCTCACCGGATTATTTGAACTGGCGACTGAATTTCTTTAATTGCGATTTCTCCCATAACTACGTAACGACCCGCCGCAGACTAAAACAGCTCCTGATAAACGCCGGCTTCGAGAATATAAAAAGCTGCCATCTCAGCGGCCCTTTCTCAGGACTCTTTTGTTTCCTGGTTACAGCTATAGTTTCCCGGCTGCCCTTTGGATTGCTAAACGCGATGTTCGCAGAAAGCAAACTTTGTTACAAACTCTACAAAATACAGCTAACCTTTTTGAGAAAGGTTCTGATACTCGGCGAAAAATCCGTCTAATCCAAAACAATATATGACTGCCACCGCCAAACAACTAATCAAACTCCTGATAAGAATTCTCATTACTACAGCTCTGTTGATATGGGTCTTCGGTCAGATTGACTTCGAGCAGTTCCTGCAAACTGTCAAATCGGCAAGGTGGCAGTTCCTGATAGCCGTCTGGATTTTTACCGTAATACTTTTCTGGATTCGCTCGATGAAGATGCGGCTCATCCTGAAAAAACAAAGCTGCTTCATTTCCACCTCGACAATATTCGGCGCGACAGTAGTTACGTCCCTTTACAGTTTGATTTTACCCGGGATACTAAGTACGGGCGTAAAGTGGTATATCCTCAAAAAAAGTACGGGAAAATCAAGCAACATCCTCTGCAGTATGATATACAACCAGTGGTTAATAATGACCATAATGACGATATTCGGACTTGCCGCCTTAATGTTCACAAACCCCGCATCACTGTCAATATCCAATACAAAAAGTCAGTGGCTTTTCCCTGTTGTTTGCGGAATATTACTTCTCGCAATAATAGCCGTTTCTTTACTGCTCTTGAACAGCCGGAACGGTGGTAAAATCACGAAAGGCATCTCAGTCCTCCTAAGACCGTGGCCTGAAAAAATAAAACAGAAAGGCCTACAGATGCTCGACCAAATCGCAACTTTCCAGACCGCCGGTGCCGGATTTCATCTCGGTATCGCAGCAGCTTCAATTATCGACACGCTCATCGGCGGGGTCATTGTATATATCCTTTCCGCCCGGGCCGCAAACGTAAACGCGCCGGTGGGAACTTTCGTCTGGCTGTGTGCGATGATATATATTTTAGGAAGACTCCCCGTATCGATAGCTAATCTCGGTGTAAGAGAAGCAATGTTGGTCGTACTGCTGGCACCATACGGCGTGGAAAAACCACAGGCGCTGCTGATGTCGATGATATTGTTCTCCGCTCTAATCATTACGGCTGTTATCGGCGCAGGATATCAAATCTTCTGGACCGTAACTGCAAAAAAAACCGAACCGCCGATTAACAACGCATAGGGAACCTTCCACACAATTGTTTCACTTTGTCTCTGACCTCGTCCCGCAGGCCCTTGTCTATCTCGTAATCGCTGTCAGATTTAACTCTCACTTCCTTCAGCACAATATCTATCAAAACGGATATGCTCTCCATCTCCGCCAAACCCATTCCATTTCTTGTAACAATAGGCGTCCCTAACCTGATACCACTGGTAATTAAAGCCGGCTTCTTATCGTAAGGCAGCTTCATCGCATCGACTATTATATTGCAATCTTCGAGGCTTCTTTGTGCGATAGTACCTGTCAAAGCTTCTCTTAAACTCTCCACATTTATCAGAACCATATGGTTGTCTGTTCCCCCCGTCAGCACGTCATATCCTAAATACGACAAACTACCTGCCAGGCTTTTCGCATTTTCTATGACTTTGAATTGTCTGGCTTTATATTCATCGAATAACGTTTCTTTGAAAAAAACCGCTTTTGCTGCCATATTATTAAAATAAGGCGTCCCCTGTACTCCCGGAAATGTCGTGGCCTGAATATGTTTCCACAACGGCATGTCCCTGCCTGCGACCTTTATCCTGCTCTCGTGGTCTTTGCCCATCAATATCAGGCCGCCTCTGGGCCCGCCGGCTTTGTAAGTACTTGTCGTCGTAAAATGTGCATAATCTACACAAGAAGGATGGGCTCCGGCCATCACCAATCCCGCTATATGTGAAATGTCCGCTAAAAGATATGATCCCGCTTCATCCGCAATCTCTCTGAACCTCTTAAAATCTATCTCTTTGGAGTAAGCACTGGCACCACACATAATCAGTTTCGGCCTGACTTTAATTGCTTGCTCTCTGATAGCATCATAGTCCAGAAGAAAACTTGTTTTATCCACAAAATAGCTTTCTATATTAAAGAACTTCCCGCTAAGCGACCCCGCCCCACCATGTGATGGATGTCCCCCCTGCTCTAAACCATGACTCAATACTCTATCTCCCACACCCAAAATAGCGATCATACAAATTTGGTTGGCCTGGCTCCCGGAATGAGGCTGGACATTTGCGTACTTGGCACCGAAAGCCTCTTTGGCCCTTGCCGCTGCGAGCCTTTCCACCTCGTCAACAACCTCGCAACCCCCATGATATCTGGACCCGGGAAAACCCTCGGTAGTCTTATTCTGAATTACCGAACCGAGAGCCGCCAAAACCGCTCTTGAGCACTGACCCTCCGCCGCAATAAGTTGAAGTGTGCTTTGCAGTCTTTCGTACTCTTTGGTTATTAACTCATAAACCCGGCTGTCATTGTCCTTCAGAGTACTGAATATATCTCCGTGAAAGGCCTGTGAAGATAGTTTTACAGGAAACATTTCCAAAATCTTCGTGTCCTTTCTTACCCCGGTATTACTCAGCTAAAGAAGCTTCTGACAATATCGTTAAAAGTTACGTACAGAATAAGCGTCAAAATAAGCGCCCAGCCCACATAAGCTATGATCCCCTGAACACGTTCACTGAGCGCCGAACCCTTGATTTTCTCAACTAACAAAAGAACAACCAGCCCTCCGTCAAGGGGCGGCAAAGGCAAAAAGTTAAACACCGCGATTACAGCGCTAATCAAACCAAGAAAATGGATATAGAAAACAAGCGACTCGTGTGCAACTATGTTATAGCTCAAAGTGATAATGCCGACAGGACCCATAAGGTTCTTGGGGCTGACAAGCCCGCCAATCAGACGCTTTAATGTCACGTATGTCTGAGCTACGAACATTAACGTCCTTCTATAACCCATCACGACCGCATCGATGGGACCACCGGCCTTGTAAGTTCTCTTCAAATCATCAAAAAGAATTATTTCAGAAAAATCGGATTTAACGGTAATACCCTCTATATTGTTATCAACATTCAAGGCAACGCTGCCTGCCATCTGCTCATCGACTCGCCAGTTAATCGTGATGCGCTCTCCACCGTATCGCCTTATTTCTCTGATTATCTCGTAAAAGTTTGAGACCGGCGTCCCGTCAACCGCCGTTATCGCCGCTCCCCGCGGAATGTCCAATTTCTCAGGCCCGCCTTCGGCGTCAATAGTCCTGGCGACTACCGGATGCCCGGCATCGAGCGCAATGCCGATTCCAGCTTCTACTCTGTCACTACCGGCCTTCTTCTTAGGTTTAACAGTAACTGTTAGAATCTTTTCGGAACCATCAGCATTAGTACGTAAGACCTTAACCGGCAGTTCCTTGTCTTTATGCTCTTTAACAACGCTGCGCATCTCACTATAAGTGGGATTATCAACATCACCAATTGCTAAAATAATATCGTCAACCTGCAGGGAAACCGAATCTTTAGTCTGTGAAGCCAGTTTGTCAGTAATAAAATTTATTCGCAAACGCGGAACCATAGAATAAATATGGTAAAGCTCGGATTCAGACTCAACTTCATAACTACTGGCAAAAAGCCAATCCAGTCCGATTTGCGATGTAAACAGCTCAGTTTCTCCCTGGTCCCCGGCCCGCTCGGCCTCTAATGTTACTACCGGCGTAAGGGCATTGTGAACCAGTTCATCCAGCTCCCAGGAACTCTGCAGCTCCCTGTCGTTGACAGATTTAATGATATCGCCGGCGATTAGTCCGGTTTTCGCATATAAATCATCAACACCTTCTCCGGAAAGCTTTGCAATTGTCAGACTTTGCGCCTGAAGAACGCCGAAAAGCCTCATCTTCCCCGTGTACGTTTGCATTTCCTCGGCTACAATTGCCAAATCTTCTTCAGTACCATCTTCGTGTCTCACCCTCATCGGAACCTTTTCATTTTTGCCGGACAAAGCCGCCGATATCCCGATACTAGTAAAATCGATGTCTTTGCTTTTTCCTGCGATCTCAATAATTTCGTCACCGGCCCTGAGCCCTGCACGCTCCGCCGGCGAACCCGGCTTGACCCCACCAACAACGGCTGGTCGCAGGTTTATGCCAATTAGAAAAACTATCATAAAGATAATTACGGCACTGATAATATTACAACAAACACCAGCCGCCAACACCGCCGCACGAATACCTGTCGGCTTATTCGCAAAAGAACGGGGATCATCGCTGCTCTTAACCGAGCCGGTGTCCTCCTGTCCCAACATCTTCACAAAACCACCGAACGGAATTAGACCCATACGGTATTCCGTCTCGCTGGCCTTGCCCTCACCCTTGATAGTAATCCT
>CAZWME010000020.1:13079-18691 GCA_964634515.1 uncultured Pirellulales bacterium
TCTTTGGGAAATATATCAGGCAATATCCGAATGCGAATACCTTCTTCTTTTCTCTGCACACCAAACAGAGTAGGCGGCATAAAAATTGAAAATGCTTCAACTTTTATATCGGACAATTTGGCAACAATGAAATGTCCGAACTCATGGACCAGAATAACCGCTCCGAATCCAAGAAGGACAAGAAGTACATTGCCGAATGCGCTGACGTTGCGAACGATAAAATAAAGAATCATCACAACAACAGCAGCAAACACAATCAAACGAAAATACTTATTAAAAAAATCTTTCTTTTCCGACATTCAATAATCTCCATATTTAGCAAACAGTTTTATGCTCCTGCGCCATTATGCCTTTATGCTCTTTTGCACTTTAACCTTAACTTCTTTTCTGGCCCACGCATCCGCCTCAAGCAGCTCCTCGATCGATACGCTGGTCTTAACATCATGCTTATTCAGACAATGCTCGATAAGCTCCACTATAGTAACAAATTCTATCCCCCCCGCCAAGAACTCCTCTACCGCCGCTTCATTTGCCGCGTTGAAAACCGCAGCCGCCGTGCCGCCCGACCGCACAACCTCATAAGCCAGCCGAAGCGCTCGAAACGTCTCTAAATCAGGCTTCTCGAATGTAAGCTTGTTTATCTTCTCCAGACAGAGCCGCTTGGCAATACCTGAAACCCGCTGAGGATACGTTAATGCATACTGAATCGGAATACACATATCAGGCTCGCCGAGCTGTGCTATCACCGAGCCATCAACAAATTCCACAAGCGAATGGATTATCGACTCCGGATGAATCAAAACTTCAATTTTTTCCACCGGCATATCAAAAAGCCACCGAGCTTCGATAATTTCAAACGCCTTGTTCATCATGGTAGCCGAATCAACCGTGATTTTCGGTCCCATATCCCAGACAGGATGAGCAAGCGCCTGCTCTAAAGTTACGTTCCGGATATCCTCGGCAGTAGTACCTCTAAACGGCCCTCCTGAAGCCGTCAGTATGATTTTATTGACCTCTTCACGAGTGCCCGATTGCATAGCCTGGAAAATAGCCGAATGCTCACTATCAACCGGCAAAATTACGCCGCCGTTGTTCCTTGCCTCGCTCATAAACAGCTCGCCCGCAACAACGAGCGGTTCCTTGTTTGCAACTGCAAGCTGCTTGCCGCACCTGGCCGCCGCAAAAACAGCAGGCAGACCCGCCGCACCGACAACCGCCGTAAGGACAATATCAACATCCTCAATTTCCGCAGCCTCAACCAGGCCATTCGGACCTTCCAAAACCTTAACATCCAAATCACCGAGAAATTCGCAAAGCTGCCCGGCACAGTCTGGATTTGTAACAGCGACGAATTTGGGCTTATAACGCCTGGCTTGCTCAGCCAAAAGCTCAACGTTGCTGTGAGCGCTTAACGCAATAACCGAATAACCCGGCCCAAGCGCATCGATTACGCGAAGAGCATTTCTGCCTATTGAACCCGTCGAACCCAAAATAGCAATCTGCTTTGTCATAAATATCGTTCCGGCTTCTATATAAGCCTCAGTGTTGCTATACTATGTCGTTGCTTAAAAACACTGATAGTATGCTAACCACCCCCAAACGTCAAGATAAGAGTTCCTCACTTGTCCAAAAAACAATTACCATTACTACGACAATAGATTAGCGATCTGCCACAATACGCAATACAACTATAAAGGTGTGGAAATCTTTTCTTTTCGTTGATTCTTTGTCCTGAACTGACGCGGCGTCATACCCACAAAACCCTTAAAAGTCCGGGTAAAATAACTTTGATTATTATAGCCGACCTCAAAGCAAATCTCTGTACAGTTCTGATCCGTCGCTAACAATAATTGTTTTGCCCGTTCTATCCGAACGCTTGTCAGGTAATCTATGATAGTAATACCCATCTGATCTTTGAATATATGCGCCAGCCGCGAAACACTCAGATGCGAAGCCCTGGCAACGTCGGTAAGCGTTATAGGCTTATTATAATTGGCATCGATATAATTTATTGCCGGTCGGATTTGGCTCACCTTACGAGCGTCCTGCGAAGAATAAACCAGCTCGATAAATTCGTTCAAAGCCGTGCTTATCCAGGCGCACAAATCCTCCTGATTGTTAATCCGCATCACCTTATTCACATAATTCAGATTCTTCTCTAACATAACGTCAATATTCACCCCCCCCTCCACCGCCGACCGGCTCAGAATACTCAGAAGCTCTAACATCCGTGCCTTAAGTATCCCCAAATCTCCGATAGTCTTGAACAATATCGTCCCCAATATCGAATTAAGAATCTCCATGGCCCCCGTCCTGTCACCTATTTTGACCTTACCCATCAGCTCCCGCTCACTCTCAAGAGGATACTGCCATTCCGTGCCGAGTTTTTTCTTCTCCTGGATAAACTCGCCAATCTGCGACTGCTGTTCCGAACGCTCACGCCGCCATCTGATAACGCGCGGATCAAACGCGGCCACCTCATAAAGCAAGTCAAACAGAAACTGTGCAGCCTTGTTGATTTTCCGACCCTGGATAAACGGAAGCTCACGCATCGCCGACGTCAGTTTCTTCCTGCTAACAGGAATACCATCTAACCGTTTTTCAACATCCCTGATAAGGATTTGCGTTACAGGCTCCCAGAGGCATTTACCGAAAAATATACCACCCAGCGCCTTGTCCTTATCCATCACCGGCACACACACCAGCACTATACCGGCATGGCAATGCGAAATATAAGATTGACCGGTCTTTATCGCCGTCTCAAGGCTCCGCCGCCGCTCTCGATTACACCTGCGAAGACCCGTCTTGCTGCTCTTAACAATCCTGCAAAACGCCGGATTACAATCGCCGCTGCACATCTGCCTGATCTCTTTACCCTGGATATTCCTCGCCTCCAGACCTAATTGGAAATGTCGACGAAAAACACCCTCGATTCTCTTAAACTTGTCTTTACCAAGCATCTTAACTAACGAAACTTTTTCAGCCATTTACACTTATACTCCCATGCTCTTGTGCTCTCGGCGGAAATTCTCACGCCATAGCAAGATAGTGCTATTATACCAGATAGCAGGATAAGAACAAAACCTATTCCCCCACACCCGGAAGCAAATTCGGGCAACTACACGGGGTTGCCCCTACATTAGGTGGCAGGTCCCTTCGATTTATTATTCGTGAGGGCGGTTCACGAACCGCCCCTACATTGGGGGCGGGGAGAATAATGGTTTAGGCTTGTAAATGTGGGAGGTGGGGGTTATATTTTTTATCATGTCAGGTAGTCAGGGTTTGTAAGGAGTTTTTAAAGATGAAGACCAAACTTGTTGTTGTCGGGGCGGCCGGGCGGATGGGTAAGCGGATTGTTGCTTTAGCGGTCGATTCGGGTGAGTTCGATATAGTTGGAGCGGTGGAAAGACAGGGTCATCCGGATACCGGTAAAGATGCGGGCCTTTTGGCGGGGGCGGGGGCTATCGATATTAACCTGACTGATGCGTTTCCAACGGGGGGTGAAGTGGCGATAGATTTTTCCTTAGCCGGAGCGGCGGACAAGACGCTGGATTACTGCCTTGAGAATAAGCTGGCTTTGGTATCGGGTACTACGGGCCTTAGCAGTGCGCAGCGGGAACAGTTCAAAGCAGCATCTGAGAAAATCCCGATTATATACGGCACCAATATGAGTGTCGGAATGAATGTTCTGTTCAATCTTGTCGGCAAGGTAGCAACGATGCTCGGCGATGAATACGATATAGAGATAACCGAGCAGCATCATCGCTTTAAGAAAGACGCTCCGAGCGGCAGCGCTCTTACGTTAGCGGAGAATATCTGCAAGACGACCGGAAGGGACATCGACAGAACACTAACCCACGGCAGGAGCGGAGAGAGTCTGCGGCAAAAAGGCACTATCGGAATGCATGCGGTGCGGGCAGGCGATATCGTCGGCGATCACTCGGTAATATTCGGGACATTGGGCGAGACGGTTAGCGTTAATCATACGGCCACCAGCAGGGACACTTTTGTAAGAGGGGCGCTGCGGGCGGCGAAATGGCTTGTGGGGAAAGAGCCGGGGTTGTATTCGATGGCCGATGTTTTAGGGATTAAGAGCACATAACAAAAAACCGGGCATTCAAAAGGCTTATTTCAATAAGGGATTTCTATGGAGGGTAGTCGGTTCCTTTTATTCCGTGGATTGTGAGGTTTGCGTCGGGGAGCTGGTCCTGTGCGGGGCGGATATTTTTTGCTTTGAGGTAAAGGATGTGGCCGTCTGCGAAAAGAAAATTCCTGCTTCCTTCCCAGGTCCACCATCCGGGGTCGTTAGCTATTGGGGCGTGGTTGCTGAGCCATTCGCCGATAAGGATTTTTCCGGCGGGATTTGCGACATTTAGGTTTCGCTGGGGTATGGAGGGCTGAGGATTTGCGTATGTGTCGGCGGGGCTGTTCATATCGTCAATCTGCTGGGGGCCGTGGTAAAAGGCCATCGAGTAGGCGTAACTGGTGGACTCGAATTTTTGTTTGGAAGTTCTGTCCTGCGAACAGAACAGGATCGAAGGGTTATTCGGGTCGATTTTGACGCCGATATAAGGCTCGACAAGGAACCGCCAGCCGCGACCCATCCACAGCCAGTAGGCCGGTTCTGTGGAAACAGGGTCCTGCGCGCTGGGGTAAAAATTTTCACTTTCATTGAGGTAGAAATCCATGGCCAGGCTGATCTGCTTTAGATTATGGGCGCAGGTGAGACGTGCGGCCATAGATTTGGCTTTTCTGAGCGAGGGCATTAGAATGGAAAGCAAAAGGGCAATGATTGCTATGACAACGAGCAATTCAACGAGGGTAAAGCCGGGGTGATTTGATTTTCGAATTTTGGCTTTCACTTTTACCACCTATTCAACGGTAACACTTTTTGCAAGGTTGCGCGGTTTGTCAACATCGTGTCCGCGGAGTACGGCGGCGTGATATGCCAAAAGCTGAAGCGGCACAACGGTAAGCAAGGGCTGGAGAATTTCGGGGGTAAAGGGGACGGTAATCAAATGGTCGGCGTGCTGTTTTATATTTTCGTCACCTTCGGTGGCGACAACGATGGTTTTGCCGCCGCGAGCCCTGACTTCAGCGATGTTGCCCATAATTTTGTCATACTGCGGGCCGGCGGTCGCGATGAAAACCGCAGGCATACCGTCAACAATCAAAGCAATCGGGCCGTGCTTCATCTCCGCGGCGGGCAGGCCCTCGGCGTGAATATAGCTTATCTCTTTTAGCTTCAAGGCCCCTTCGAGAGCAACCGGATAATTAAAGCCTCTGCCGAGGAAAAGCCAATTTTCCTGGTCGATATTTTCCGAGGCGATTTGTTTGATATGGTCGGACTGCAAGAGTATCTGGCTTATTTTGTCCGGTATTTGTGAGAGTTCCTCGATGTATTTTCTTGCCTGGTCGCTGCGGATGTGTCTTCTTCTGCCTAATTCGATCGCAAGCATTGTCAAGACCGCAACCTGGGTGGTAAATGCTTTTGTGCTGGCGACTCCGATTTCCGGCCCGGCGTGCAAATATACTCCCGCGTCGGTGGCCCGTGCGATTGAAGAGCCGACGACGTTAACAATACCGAGCACGGTTGCTCCCCGCTCTTTTGC
>CAZWME010000021.1:0-18617 GCA_964634515.1 uncultured Pirellulales bacterium
AGATGTATGATTTCCAGCGATTTTTAGCGGCCAGGAATGCACGTGATGCCGCTAAGGTCGGTGCTGCATGGAGCAGCTTTCTGATTGTTCGCTGGGCAATGGCAACAGGGATTGCATTGCTGGCTCTAACGGGAGTTACCGGAATCACAGATTCAGAGAAAGTAATGCCCGTAGTACTGCAAGAACTGTTACCAATCGGGATAAGGGGAATTGTGATTGCCGGCCTGCTTGCAGCATTTATGTCAACGTTCAGCTCGACAGTAAACAGCGGTGCTTCCTTTATCGTACGCGACGTATGGCAGCCTTACTTTAATCCACATGCCAGCGAGAAGGAATCTGTGCGATTCAGTTATTGGGCCACTCTTGGTCTGGTTCTGGTCGGAGTTATCATTGGATCACAAGTCGAATCGATTGCTCAAATATGGAACTGGATGATGATGGTGCTTGGGGCGGGCATGGCCGTACCGAATGTTTTGAGATGGTACTGGTGGCGGATGAATGGCTGGGGCTATTCCATAGGAACCTTTACTGGTATTATTTTATCTTTAATAATCTTGTTTCTGCCCGAGGCACCAGTTTATTACGTGTTTCCTTTGATATGTGCAGTTTCACTGTTTGCAAGTATTGTAGTATCGTTAGCAACCCAATCCACTGATCCGGAAATCCTTAAGAGCTTTTATAAATCAGTTCGGCCCTTCGGGCTCTGGAAACCGATAGCGATAAAGGCGAAGTTATCGGCAGAAGATTTGTCATCGAAATCTGAAAGCCTGCCGCGAACAATCCTGAATGTTGTCCTTGCCATGTTTGCAATTACGGGCATGTATTTATTCCCAATGTATCTTGTGGGACATTGGTATTTATATTCAGCCATATGCTTTTTATTAGCAGTCGCGGCAATAACAGCTCTTAAATACACATGGTACCAATATCTTCCAACAGACGACCATAGTGCTGAGATTCCCTGACAAAATATTAGGACAGCGAGTATTGATGAGACCGCAGTTGGAAGGCACAGATGAAGAAAAGACCTATGATTTTTTTATCGTCGCAGCGCAGACTTTGTATTCAGGTATCTTGGCCAATGGATCCAGGGCGTCTATTGTGAGCATATTGGCGGGGCCTTCGCGGAAATGGAAGGGCATGAACAGCCAGCCTTTTTCAATATTTTTCGTGACCTTTGCCAATGTGGACACTTTACCACGAATGGTTGATACTTCGACAGTGTCACCAGCAACAATTCCGAGCTTGCCGGCATCTTCAAGGTTAATTTCGACGTAACCTGTCGGTGAAACCTGGTTGATGGCGGTTGATTTTCTGGTCATCGTTCCGGTATGGAATTGATATAACTGCCTGCCGGTGGTGAGCACAAATGGGAATTTTTTGCCCGGTGACTCGGCAGGAGCCTTGAATGAAACTGTGTGGAATTTACCCTTTCCTCTTGTAAAGCGTCCCTTGTGCAGATACTTTGTGCCGGGATGGTCCTTATCCGGGCAGGGCCATTGCAAACCGACCGAATTAATCCGTTCAAATGACATGCCGCCATAGATGGGGGTTAGTGAGGCTATTTCGTCCATAATATGTCCGGCGGAATCATAACTCATTTTATGGCCGAGTTTGGTCGAGAGATCGCAGATTGTTTCCCAGTCACTTCGAGCCTGGCCCGGCGGGGGAACAGCGGCGCGGATGCGCTGGACACGGCGTTCGGTGTTTGTGAAAGTACCGTTCTTCTCGGCGAAGCAGACCGAGGGCAGGACCACATCGGCGTACTGGGCAGTCTCGGAGAGAAAGATATCCTGCACAACAAGAAAATCGACCATCTCAAGAGCTTTTCGTGTCCTGTTGAGGTTCGGGTCGGAAAGTGCCGGATTTTCTCCCATTATGTAAATCGCTTTTATGTCACCGGTCTCGACTGCGTGGAATATCTCGACAACAGTAATCCCTTTGTTTGGAGAAAGTTTTTTTGACCAGGCTTTTTCAAATTTGGCCCGGATTTTAGAATCCTCAACCGATTGATAGCCGGGATAGACGTTTGGCAGAGCCCCAAGGTCGCAGGCACCCTGTACGTTGTTCTGGCCTCTGAGGGGATTTACGCCTGTTGATTCCTTGCCGACATTGCCTGTAAGCATTGAGAGATTGGCAAGCGACAGGACGTTATCGGTGCCGGTAGTGTGCTGTGTTATTCCCATGCTGTAAACTATACTGGATGTTGAAGCGCTGGCATAAATCCTCGCGGCCTGACGAATTTTTTCGGCTGGGACGGTTGTGATTTGCTCAGCTTTTTCCGGTGTGAAATCCTTTAAGGCCTCCGCCAGCTCTTCGAAACCATCAGTGCGTTCCTTTACGAAGTTGGTATCGAGGATGTTTTCATTTATGATAACGTTCATCATTGCGTTTATGAGAGCAACGTCCGTGCCGGGTTTCTGAGCAAGGTGTAATTCGGCAAATCTTACGAGGTCGATCCGGCGCGGGTCGGCCACAATAAGTTTGGCGCCGTTTTTGACAACTGCTTCTTTTATGTTAAGAGCTATGACTGGATGGGCCTCAGAGGTGTTCGAGCCAATTATAAATATGCAGGCGGCATTTTTCAGCTCATCTATTGAGTTGGTCATGGCACCGCTGCCGAAGGCCCTCGCAAGTCCTGCGACTGTCGAGGCATGACACAGACGGGCACAATGGTCAACATTGTTGGTACCTATGACAGCACGGATGAACTTCTGGAAGACGTAATTCTCTTCATTGGTACATTTGGCTGATGAAAGGCCAGCGATACTATTCGGGCCGTTCTGCTTTTTTATTTTGGCCAGACGTTCAGTGATATAATTCGTTGCCTGGTCCCATGACGCCGTTTCAAATGTTCCGTTTCGCTTGATGAGTGGTGTCGTGAGACGTTTGTTATTGCCTACGAAATCCATTCCGAATCTGCCCTTAACGCAGAGGTTGCCGTCATTTGGGATACAACCGACAGGACTGGTTACACGGACAATCTCATTTGTCTTTGGATTGACGTTGAGGTCAATCTGACAGCCGACACCACAATAAGGACAGGTTGTTCTTGTACGTCGAAGGTCTTTGCACTGGCCTTTGCCCTTGGCAGCCCGCTCATACAGGGCGCCGGTTGGGCAGGTGGAAATGCACTGGCCGCAAAGCTCACAGGTGGATTCGTTCAATGGAATATCGAAGGCAGTCGTCACTTCGATACCTGCGGCACGCTCTTTGAAGGTCAGGGCGCTGTCCATCTGAACCTCTTCACATATCCTTATACACCTGCCGCAACGAATGCATTTGTCCAGATCATATTCGATAGCCTCGTTGCCGGTTGTGTAGTTTGGCTTCGGCTCGACGGTTTCCGACTTTGTAAATATTTCATCGGAAATCTGGTATTCGTAGGCGTATTGCTGGAGTGCGCAATCACCGTTTTTGTTGCAGGTTGTGCAAACACCACGGTGTTCATAAAACAGCAGCTCAAGAATCGTTTTTCTTATGGCGCGAATCTCATCGGTTTCTGTTTGTACCACCATTCCGGGCTCAATTTTAGACGTGCAGGCAGTAACCGGAGCCTTTTGTCCTTCAACGTCGACAAGGCACAACCGGCAGGAGCCGGTGGGGACCAGACGCGGATCGTGACATAGATTCGGAATGTCAATACCGTTTTCAGTCGCCAGTTCAAGAATTGTCTGGCCTGTTCGGCCTATTAACTCTTTGCCATTGATCGTTATTGCTACTTCGGGCATATTCTTATCCAACATTATTTCTCAAGATCGCACCTTAAGCATCTTCCCGCTTCGGCAAGGGCAAGTGGGTGGTCGAGGCCGAGCACCACTTCGGCAAAGCCTCGCTTTCGCTCCTCAAGTGGAATGTTTTTTTCCTCGGGTCTTAAAGGTGACTGTGCAAGGGTCTCTTCGTCAGGCTTTGTGAATGAGAATCCGGTATCTTGAGGAAGATTTCCACTTCCGCCGAGCTTCTTATCAATACTCACCGCAGCCTTCTGACCTGCTGCAATTGCTCCGATGACGCTTGCGGGTCCTGTCACGCAGTCTCCACCGGAGTAGATTGAGTCAACTGTTGTAGAAAACTCAACAGGATCGACCTTAACGGTGCCCCGTTTGGTAAGCTCAGGACCGCCATCAACACTTAAGGACTCGGTTGAGGCAATCTGTCCGATAGCCGGTATCACAATATCACAATTTATTTTTGATTCACTGCCTTCAATCGGGACGGGGCGTCTTCTACCATCAGCATCAGTCTCACCAAGCTCGGCTTTCAGAAATTCAACAGCACAGACAGTCTGTCCCGTGCTGATAATGCGCTTTGGAATTCCGAGGGTAACAAGCTTGACTTCTTCTTCGAGGGCACCGTCAATTTCCTCTTCGTATGCGGGCATTTCGTTCCGGGTCCTTCTGTATAGAATTGTAACCTCTTTAGCACCGAGGCGGACGGCAGAGCGAGCAACATCTATAGCAGCATTGCCACCACCGAGGACAACGATTCGCTTGCCTGCGCAATTCATTTCTTTGCCGAGTGCCCTGTCGCGCAGGAATTGAAGGGCATCGATAACACCATTAAGCTTGATACCTTCGATATCGATGGATTTTCCGCGCTGGCCACCGGTGGCGACAAAAACTGCTCTGAAACCACCCTTAAGAAGGTCTATTGCATTATCGATTCTTGTTTCGGTTTTTAGTTGTGCTCCATGCGAAAGAATAAAACCGATTTCCTTGTTCAGGACATCTTTCGGCAGGCGGAACTCAGGAATTCCAAGACTGAGCATTCCGCCGGGTATGGGCTGGGCCTCAAAAATAATCGAAGGACGCTGCATAAGGGCCAGGAAGTACGCACAACTAAGTCCGGCCGGACCACTACCGACTATTGCAACTTCAGCCTGTCCCTGAGTGGGTCTGGCTATAGGAGTATCGAAGTCGTCCATGTAATCAGCGATGTAACGTTTCAATGCCCGTATCGCCAGAGGCTGGTCAATTTCGCTTCGGCGGCATCTACGCTCACAGGGATGGTCACAAACACGGCCGCATACCGAGACAAATGGATTGCGGCGGCGAATGATATTGGCAGCTTCAGTCAGTTTTCCTTCGGCGGTAAGAGCCAAATACTCAGGTACATTAACACCCGCCGGACAGGCATGCTGACAGGGGGCGCGGACAAGACCATCACAAACGGCGGCTCGGCAAGTTTTAAGCACGATATGCTCTTCGTACTCTTCGCGGAAATGCCTGAGTGTCGATAGCACGGGATTCGGAGCAGTCTGCCCCAGCCCGCAAAGCGAGGCCTTCTTGATGTCCCGGCCCAGACGCTCAAGCAAATCGAGGTCTTCGAGTTCGGCGTCGCCGCAAGAGATCTTCTCAAGAATCGCAAGCATCTTTTTGGTGCCGACCCTGCAAGGCGTGCATTTGCCGCACGACTCGGACTGGACGAATTCGAGGAAGTATTTTGCCACGTCCACCATGCACGTATTCTCGTCCATCACAATCAGCCCGCCGGAGCCCATTATCGCCCCGATTTGCTGGACGCTATCGTAGTCTATCTCGGTGTCGAGATACGCCGCCGGGATACACCCACCTGAAGGCCCACCCATTTGGGCAGCCTTAAACTTGCGTCCCCCCGGGATGCCCCCGCCGATTTTAAAGATAATCTCGCGAAGCGTTGTACCCATCGGCACTTCCACAAGACCCGTATTGTTGACCTTGCCTGCAAGGGCAAAAATCTTGGTACCTTTGCTCTTTTCGGTGCCTATCTTGCTATAGCTTTTCGCTCCATCCTTCAAAATAACGGAAACATTAGCGAAGGTCTCCACGTTGTTTATATTTGTAGGTTTTCCCTTATATCCGCTTTCTGCAGGAAATGGCGGACGCGTGACGGGCATGCCGCGTTTGCCTTCAAGTGATGCAATCAGTGCGGTTTCTTCGCCGCATACAAAAGCGCCGGCACCCATTCGAACCTCTATGTCGAAGGTAAAACCGGTTCCTGCAATATTTTCACCGAGCAGGCCAAATGTTCTTGTCTGTTTGAGCGCGATATTAATATGCTCGACGGCAATGGGGTACTCTGCACGGACATAAATAAATCCCCGGCCTGCGCCGATAGCATAAGCGGCGATAATCATACCCTCAATGACACGGTGCGGGTCGCCTTCGAGCAAGGCCCTGTCCATAAAGGCACCTGGGTCACCTTCGTCGGCATTGCAGATCAGATATTTTTCATCGCCGGGTGATTTTCGAGCAAAGCTCCATTTGACACCTGTCGGAAAACCGGCACCACCCCGACCTCTAAGGCCTGAAGAGGTTACCTCATCGATAATCTGCTGAGGCCGTTTTTCAGTCAGAGCCCGAATGACGTTGACGTAGCCACCGCATTCTATGGCGTTCTCGATGCTTCTTGGATCGATTCGACCGCAGTTTTCAAGTACCTTTCTGTCCTGTCTTTTGTAGAAATCAATATCGCCAATCTTAACTACGGGTTTTCCGTCCTGTGTCACGGCAAGACGGTTAAGGGGTTTTTCATCCTGAATTGTAGTTGAGATTATCTCTTCGACATCCTCCGGTTTAACGCCGCCATAGAGGTATTCATGTGGTTCGATGAGCACTAAAGGAGCACGTGCACACATACCAATACAGCCGGTCTCGACGATTGCAACCTGCTTATCGAGGGAAAGCCGTTCCAACTGCTTACGGAATTCTGTGCAAACATCCTGTGCACCAAGGGCTCGACAGCCGGTCATACAGATAAGCACCCTGGCTTTAAGGTTCTGTCGGCTGCTTATAAGCTTCTGGTGAAGTTTCTCGATGTCCTGCAGTGATTTTACTTTTTCTCGGGCCATTGCTTCTAAGCGTACCTTTCGAGAATGCTTTTAATTTTCCTGGCATTAAGGTGACCGTAATAATCGTTGTTGACCATCATAGCGGGCGCAAGGAAACATGTTCCAAGGCAGGCAACTGTTTCAAAGGTGTAACGCATGTCTTCCGTTGTTTCACCCGGTTCGATGCCGAGATTTCGCTTGAGTGATTTGATGATATTGGGGCCTCCTTTGACGTGACAGGCGGTACCGCGGCAGCATCGTATGGTATGGCGACCGTGTGGTTCCAAATAGAACTGCTCATAGAATGTTGCAACACCGTAGATTTGACTGGCAGAGATACCCGTTCGGTCGCTTACGGCCATCAGAATGGGTTTCGGCAGGTAACCATAGGCCTTTTGCACCTGCTGCAAAATCGGTACGAGGTCGTTTGGACCGGCGTTAGGCATTGAGGCAAGAATCTTTTCCAGTGGTTCGGTGTCTAAATAAGCCGTATTGCTGACGTTTACGCTCATTAAACTGCCTAAAAAATAATTGCCAACTTAAAGTGCGAGAATTGTATAAGCCCGTCCCGACGATTGCAACAAAAAAGATTCACTTTAGCAGCTTGCAGCTAACAAATGATTGTATTAGCCGACGAGCAACTAAACCTGTGGACGCGGCAGCAAACCGGCTCGCTCAAGGATGACAGGCGTAATACTCTCCCAGCCTATAGGCATAAGATGAATACCGGAAACTCCCTCGATATTCCTTATCTTTTCTATCATCTCAAGACAAATTTTGATTCCTTCTTCTTTGGCGTCTTCTGCGGATTCCATTCTACTTATAAGCTCATCGGGTATGCTCATTCCCGCAACTTCACTCTTCATATATTTTAGTGCCCTGTGAGAACGAACCGGTGTCAGTCCCGCAAGGATATATACCTTCTTGTGCAGACCTTCTTTGACAACAAGCTCCATCCAGCGGTTGAATTTGTCGAGGTCAAAGACGCACTGGGTCTGGATGAAATCGGCTCCGGCGTTGATTTTTTTGGCCAGGCGCGCCACCCTGAATTCAAAAGGGTCGGCAAACGGATTTTCGACGGCACCGATGAATAATCTCGGCTCGTGTTCCTTTATCGGGTCGCCTGAAATGAATTGCTTGTCGTCCCTCATCCTCTTTACCATAGCAACCAACTGCACCGAATCGATATCAAAGACATTTGCAGCCTGCGGGTGATTTCCGAATATCTGGTGGTCGCCCGAAAGGCAAAGAAGGTTCTTAGCTCCAAGGGCGGCGGCCCCGAGAATGTCACTTTGCATTGCAATTCTGTTCCTGTCTCTGCATACCATTTGCACAACCGGCTCGACGCCGCAGGATATCGCGATAGCAGCGGCGGCTATACTTGACATTCTAACAATCGCCGTCTGGTTGTCCGTTATGTTGGCACCTTCGACGTTTCCAAGGCAATGCTGAGCTTTCTTTTTTACAGCTTCGGCGTTGGCGTTCTGGGGCGGGCCAAGCTCTGCGGTAACCGCGAATTCCCCTGCTGTTAGAACTTTTTCGAGTCTGCTGTCTGATTTCATAGCATGGCCTCTTCGAACTTTGTTTTTCGTTGTCCTGCGTTAGTGCTCGTGCGCCAGTCTTTCGGCTCTCTAACAACTTTAAGATTATCGAGTTTGCCCAGTTTTTTTAGCCTGTCATAAATCAACTGCCAGGCACATTCGGTATCCTTATCCACTTCGCACTTTCCGTCAGCGGAACCGCCGCAAGGCCCGTTCAGCAGTTTCTTGGCACAACGTGCGATAGGACATATACCGCCGGTCCATTCGAGGACACAGTCTCCGCAGCCGGCACATCTTTCATTCCAGAGCGCGTGCTCCACAGGATAGCCCATAAATTTCGTATTCAGGCCCGGGATTGTTATCGATTCCGGGTGCCTCTCGGTCATAGCCTGGACTCCTACGCCGCAGGCTATCGAGAGAACCGCCTCAACCGTTTCAAGCTCTTTTTTATATTCATCGATGAATTCATATTCACACTGTCTTTCGGGCGTGCATTCGATTATCTCTATCTCTTTGCCCTGTTTCTTTCGTGCCATTTTTATCTGGGACGCCAGAAGCTCGACGGCTTTTGCTCCACCGGAAAAGCATATAGTGACACATCCGCCGCAGCCCATCAGCATAATCTTTTTGTAATCCCTGATCGAATTGAGTATTTCATCCAGGGGTTTTCTGTCAGCTACAATCATACAAGCGTCCTTTCATTGAGGAACTTTTCGGCATCTGTAAGATGCTTGAATATGCCGAGTTCTTTGGCTTCGATTCCCAGCGCCAGACCCATAAGCTCGGTGAAATAAAATATGGGTATGTGGAAATTTGTTTTGAACCTGCTGTTAATCTGTGTCTGTCTGCCGTCGAGATTGGCATGGCAGAGCGGACAGCCAAGCGAGATGGCATCGGCATCTGATGCCTCGGCATCGGTCAGGATTTTCTTTGTCAGCTCAAGGACTACATCGGTTTTTGTTAATGCAAACGCGGCACCGCAGCAGAAGGTCTTCATATTCCAGTCAACGGTTTCGGCGCCGAGAGCTTCGATGAGAGACTCCATCTGAGTCGGATTCTCAAATTGCTTCTTGCCTGTTACTTTCGGGGGCCTTGTCATAAGGCAGCCGTAGTAACAAGCCACTTTCATACCTGCAAGGTTTTTTACGACCTTTTCTTTGATAGTATCAACACCCACTTTTTCGATAACTACATCGAGCATATGCAGAACTTCGATATCTTCGGGATATTCCATATCAATAACCGTCTCGACGTCTTTTTTCAGGTTTTTGTCTGTGAGTCGCTGCTGGGCCGACTTCAATCTCGAATAGCATGATGCACAGGGGGCGCATACCTCTTTCAGATTACCCATCTCACGAACCAGGGCCAGGTTCTTTGCCGGCAGCGCCACCGACATCAGGTCGTCGCACTGGTGCGCCGGAGATGAGCCGCAGCAAATCCAGTCCTTGATTTCCACAAGCTCCACTCCCAATGTCTCACAGACCTTGCGCGTTGAGATATCGTACTCAGCGGCCGTAGAATGCAGTGAACAACCTGGATAGTATGCGAGCTTCATTTCTTTAATTTCTTTGCCCTTGAAAACATTTTCATCGTAGCGAACGGCTTTTTGAATGAGGGCCACAGTTTGAGCTTGCCCTTTTTCATCATTTTCATACCCAGAGCCATATCCTTGGTAGGTTTACCGGAGAATAAATTTAATGCAGCGACAAGACCGGCTTCGTAGGCTCTTCCCATATACTTTATCATCGTCATCCAAAGCCGGTTGAACAAGGGCAGCTTATTATTGTCGGCCTGTATCTTCTTTTGTTGGCCGATGATTCTCATCGTATCGATGACGTGAGCAATATCTATATCCTGTGGACATCTTGTCGAGCAGGTCTGGCAGGACACGCAGTACCAGATAGTGTTTTTCTTCATCGCTTCATCGACCATTCCGAGCTGCGCATACCGCATCAGCTCGGTCGGGGTGCTGTCCATAAACATTCGAGAAGGACATCCGGAAGCGCACTTTTTGCACTGATAGCAGAGAAAAACGTTCTCGCCGCTGAGCTTTGCGATTTCCTGAGCAAAACTGCCGTCGAGCTTTATGTCTTCCTGTTTAACAACTTTCATTACTCTTCCGGTTCCTTCTGCCTGTCTTCGCACAAAGGGCCGATTTCCTTTACTCTTTGTGTCATTTCCTCGACAATCTCGGCGAACCGCCCGCCCATCGCAGAGGATAGATTGAACATTTCAATCCTTTGCGGGTCCGTCCCGACCTCCTCAAGAAGCCTCTTGACGTATGCCACTTTCTTCTTTGCACGCAGGTTGCCTTCCATAAAGTGGCATTCCCCCTCCATGCACCCCGCAACGAATACGCCATCGGCGCCGTCTTCAAAAGCCTTCATAAGGACAATCGCATCGACCTTGCCCGTGCAGGGCAGCAGGATAATCCTGACGTTCGGTGGGTACTGTACCCGCATAGCCCCGGCCAGGTCCGCCGCAGCGAATGCACAGAAATTGCAGCAATAAGCCACTATTTTAGGTTCGAAATCACTCATTTGTCACCAGCTCGTTGGCCTCATCAAGAAGCGCTTTGGTCTTGGCGATGACCTGCGCATCTTTGTAGTGCATTAGTTGAATCGCCTTGGCCGGGCATTCGGATGCGCAGATACCGCAACCGTGACACATAGCTACTTCTATCTCAGCAACGCCCTCGGCGTTGATCTGCGGCACGTTATAAGGACATGTCCGCACGCATGTCAGGCACGCCGCGCATTTGTCCGCATCCACCACCGAGACAACGCCGCTTACTTCCATTACATCCGCCGAAAGAATCCGTGCCGCCCTTGCCGCGACCGCCTGAGCCTGAGAGACACTCTCGTCTATGAATTTCGGACTATGACACGCACCGCATAGAAAAAAGCCGTCCGACGCAAAATCAACCGGCCTTAGCTTCATGTGCGCCTCGAGGAAAAAACCCTCGAGATTAACGGGAACTTTGAAAACCATCCCGATTTTTTCATTATCTGTCGCAGGCTCCATCGCCATGCTTAATGCAAGAACGTCGGGACTGAAACTCAAATTCAATCCGGAATTAAGGTCATGGACACGAATATCAAGGTCACCCGAGCTATTCTGAGAGACAACGGCTTTGCCATCCAGGTCATACCTAAAGAATAAAACGCCGAGTTCGCGAGCTTTATTGTAGTATTGTTCCTTGAAGCCGTAAGTCCTAACGTCCCTGTAGAGAATCGCAATGTTGGTCTTTGGATTGGCTTTTTTTATGGCTATGGCATTTTTAATCGCTTCGGTACAGCAAACCCTGCTGCACATCATATTATCCGGCTCTCTGGAGCCAACGCACTGAATCATAACAACCTCATTTAGAGATTCGGCGAAGTCCGGGTCTTTTTCAATAAGCTCTTCAAGCTCTAATTGGGTGTGGACTTTCTTATTTTTGCCGTAGAGGTATTCATCCTGTTTTGATTCATTTGCCCCAATCGCAATTATGGCTGCTCCATGCTCTATTTCTATATCGTTGCCGTTGTTGTCGATAATGCTCTTGAAATTACCGATAAAACCCTTGCATTCCTTAACCGTGGAGTTCTTATAGACGGTTATCCTCTCGCTCTCGCCAATCTGTGCTTGAAGCTTCTTGAGCAACTCGTGCGGCTTGAATCCCTCCACCGTGTTCTTTACCCTCGGCAAATTGCCCCCGAGTTTGTCCGATTTCTCAACCAGATGAACGTCGAATCCTTGGTTCGATATAGACAGCGCCACTGTCATCCCAGCCACCCCGCCGCCGACCACAAGGATGCTGCGCTTAGGAACATACCTCGTCGTCTTAAGCGGTTCGATAAGTCGCGCCCGACCGACCGCCATCCTTACAAGGTCTATCGCTTTTTCTTCGGTCACTTTACCGAGACGTGCGTGGACCCAAGTACACTGGTCACGGATGTTTGCCATCTCGAACAAGTATGGATTTAAGCCTTGCTCTCGAATCGCCTTCTGGAACAGCGGCCCATGCGTCCGAGGAGTGCACGACGCCACTACCACCCTGTTTATGTCGTGTTCTTCTATCTTCTCTTTTATGGTCAGAAGTCCGTCGGGAGAGCACGTGTACATCAGGTCCGTCGAGAACACAACGTTCTTCAAATTCTCGGCGTATTTGGCGACCCTCTCGCAGTCGATATACCCCCCGATATTCGAGCCGCAGTGACAAACAAAGACGCCTACCCGCGTTTTGACCTCTGAGATGTCTTTCTCCGGCGGGTATTCTTCCTGCTTGATTTGAGTTCCCCTGACATCCGCCAGAAGTTCCATAGCCAGTGCGGCCGCACCGCTGGCCTGCGTTACGCTCTCGGGAATGTCTTTGGGGCTTTCAAAAGAGCCGGCAAGATAGATACCTTCCCTCGACGAAGCGGTCGGGGTGAACATAGCCGATTGAGCAAAGTTATATTGATTCAACTCGATTTGGTAGACTTCGGCAAGTTTTGACGCATCGGATTTTGCGCACAGACCACTGGCCAATACCACCATATCGAATTCTTCTTCGACCCAGTTCTTACCATCCTCTGTGAATTCGAGCGAAAGGTTATTTGTTTTGAAATTCTGCCTGACGGCCGAGGGTCTGGTATAAATATACTGAACGTCGTATTTATCCTTGGCCCTCTCGTAGTATTCGTCGAAACCTTTGCCGAACGCCCTGACGTCCATTACAAAAACCTTGCATTCGACATCCTCTATGTGCTCGGCGGTTATAATCGCCTGCTTTGTTGCATACATACAGCAAACCGTAGAGCAGTAGGGATTGTCCTGGTCTCGCGAGCCGACACACTGTATAAAAGCGATTTTTTTTGGCGTCGCTCCGTCGGAGGGCCTTTGTATATGGCCGCCAAACGGCCCCGATGCGCACATAATCCTCTCGTAATCCATTGCGCTGACGACGTTTGGGAAACGCCTGTATCCGTACTCGGCTTTTTTCTCTGCATCGTACAGGTCAAAGCCGGGTGTCAGGATAATTGCGCCGACACCGAGCGACCTTTCCTTAGGTGTGTCATTATAAAGAATTGCATCCGCTTCGCATACCTTTTCGCACAATCCACACCAGGAACAAACAGAACAGAATAAACACCGGTCCGCTTCAGCCCGGGCCATCTCTTCGGTGAATCCCAAATCAACCTCTTCAAATGAGCGCCGTCTATCAAGTCCGATGGTGGGCATTTCCTGCCTTTGGACAAGTTTTTCTTTTCGCTCTTTCAGCTCCTCGGCGGTAATCTCCACGACCGGCTGATCGTACTCTTCCGGCTCGAATTTCTCACCTTTTATATAGGCATCTATGGCCTTGGCAGCGAACTGGCCGTCCGCAGTGGCCTGAACTACACTTGCGGCGCCGCGAATTACATCACCACCGACAAAGACGCCTTCCCAGGAAGTCATACCATTTTTTTCATCGACCTCAACTGTGCCGCGTTTTGTGAGCTTTATTTTCCCGCACTCGCCTAACAGACCGAGTGCCGGCTTCTGGCCGATAGCCACGATTAACTCATCCGCTGCGAGGACCTCTTCGGTACCGGTGACAGTTTCAAGCTCCAGCTTACCCTCGACGAAAGCCATTCTTTTTACATCCAGCAATTCCAGGGCTTTGAATTTGCCGTCTTCAATGATAATTTTCTTTGTCGCCTTGGCAGCTCTGACAGCAACACCTTCCTCTTCGGCCCATTCGACTTCCCAGGGGTAGGCCGGCATTTTATCCCGGCTTTCGAGACACACGAGGGAGACCTTTTTGCCGCCAAGCCGCATCGCCGTTCGGGCACAGTCCATCGCCACGTTGCCGCCGCCGATTACTATGACATTTTCCTTAACGGAGGTCTTATTGTCGAGCCTGACATTGCGGAGAAAATCAATACCGCTTGAGGCGTTTTCAGAATCTTCTCCTTCCATACCCATTATCATGCTTTTGTGCGAGCCGACAGACAGGAAAACGGCCTTACAATCTTTATCGAACATCTCTTCGATGTCACTTTGGCTCTGAATATGACTGTGCAATTTAACCTCGATGCCGTAATCGAGAATATTCTGAATGTCTCTATCGATAATTTCCGTAGGCAGTCTGTATTCGGGGATGCCTATTCTCATCATTCCGCCGAGTACTCCGTGTTTCTCAAAAATGGTAACTGAATAACCCATCTTCCTCAGATCGAGCGCCGCTGACAAACCCGCAGGCCCGGAACCGATTATTGCAATCTTCTTGCCGTTTTCTTCAATCGACACCTTTTTCTCTTCAGGAGTCAACTTTTCTCCGTGTTCATGGTACCAGTCTGCCAGGAACCTCTTGATATAGGCAATCGAAACCGGACTATCGAGATTATTCCTATTGCAACTTTGCTCACAGGGATGCTCACATATTCTTCCGCATATAGCGGGGAAGGGATTCGTCTGTGTAGCCGACTCATAAGCTTCCTGATACTTGCCGACGGCTGTCAAGGCTATATATCCGCAGGGATTGCCGTGTATGGGGCAGCTATCGTGACATGGAGCCACACCGGTTCTGGTCATTGCAAATTTGTTTGGTACGGCCTGTGGGTATTCTTTGAAAATCGCCTTCCTATCGTTAAGGAGCTGGTTGTATTCATCCTTAACAGCGACAGGGCAGCTCTCTGCGCAAACGCCGCATCCGGTGCATTTTTCAAGGTCAACGAAGTGTGGTTTTATAGCAAGCTTCGCATCGAAATTACCGGCCTGTCCCGATAGTTCTGCAAGTTCGGCATTTGTAATTATCTCAATGTTCCTGTGTGTGCCAGCAGTAACAAGGCGAGGAGATATGGTACACATAGAACAGTCATTCGTGGGGAAGGTTTTGTCCAGTTGCGCCATGTGCCCGCCGATAGCGGTTCCAGATTCAACGAGATAGACCTTGAACCCGGCATCAGCCAAATCCAGAGCTGCCTGAATTCCGGCTATACCTCCCCCCACAACCATTACCGAACCTATTTTGTTGACTTGTATCATGTAAAGTTCACTTACAACACTTAACTAAAAAAATTATAAATTGTTGTAACAACTATTACAATCACAAAAATATGTCACTTATAGAATCTATTCTATAATGATATTTACATTTTTTCCTACGTCAAGCAATATAAAATGCCCGGAGCATCAAATAACAATAATCTGCCAATTAATAAAATAATCCACCTATCCCTAATTTTATGAAATATGGTGAATAAGTCTAAAGGGCAGAATATTTTTGAAAGATTTAGGGAACCTCTAAAAAATTCATTTTTACTAAGAACGGCTGCAATCTCCTCCGGCGGCGTTGTCAGGACAAAATTCGTCCTCGACATAGCTTTGGCTATGCCTGCGGCGATTTTGACCTTCCGCCAAAGCCGGGGAAAATTTCGCTCGTTCTCGTGACAAAAGCAATTTTTAGAGGCTCCCTTTATGTAGCCGGTACAGTCCGGGCCTCTATCACCTTTTGGTTTTGTCATTTCGGCTGTTTCTGATTTGGGCAAGAATTTCCCGTCCGCCCGCGTTTAACAGTTCCTGTGCAAGCTCCTCAGCACAAATTTTAGCCTCATTTATGTTAGTTGTTTTTGAGCGTTTGATATATTTATCACCTTTCACGTCAGAAATAACTGCATCAATTATCATATTATCGCCGGATATTTGTGAATATACGCCCAGAGGAATACTGCATCCTCCGTGCATAGACGAAAGTATGGCTCGTTCGGCCTCGACCGCAATACGGGAATTTTTATCATCAAGCTTTGAAACAAGTTCGGCAAGCTCATTATCATCGCTGCGAATCTGTACGGCCAATGCACCCTGAGCCGGGGCGGGAAGGAACTCCTGAGGCGGAAGAATCGCAGAAATTTTATCGGCCAGGCCAAGCCTGTTCAAACCCGCACAGGCGATAACAGCAGCGTCAACCTTCCCAGTGGCCACCTTTGAAACCCTTGTTTCGACATTTCCACGTAAGGGAACACACTTTATATCATTTCTGAGCCTGCACAACTGGGCGATGCGCCGCAGGCTCGAAGTGCCAACGGTCGCCCCGGCCGGCAGGGCGGCGATAGAGGACGCCTGGGATGAGGCTATCAAGGCATCGGCAACTGACTCCCTTTTGGGTATTGCGGCAACTACGAGCCCTTCAGTGCAGGCCGTGGGCAGATCCTTAAGACTATGGACGGCAAGGTCAGCCCTGACGTCAAGAAGCGCATTCTCAACCTCAGAAGTGAAAAATCCCATTGAACCGGATTTATAAAGGAAGTCTGATTTGTCACGGTCGCCTTTTGTCGAGATTTCTACTATGGAAATATCAATATTGCCGCTGAGATTTTTAAGCAAGTTGCAGATATAGTTCGATTGTATCAAAGCCAGCTTGCTGGCGCGGCTTGCTATTTTAAGGGATCTCATTCTTTAACCTTCCACAATTGATAATTCTATGTTTTTGGAATTTTTACACTAAAAAAGTGGCCAATTCAAGTAATTCCGGAACTTAGGTATGAACAAATGACAATTCAAAGAGCTACAAGAACGGTAATAAACTAACTTGCAATTATAAACTGCTCCGATTATAATGCAGATCAACCTTTGTTTTTATCGATTTCGGGAAGAGTTAGAAAAATTTATGACTCAATGTATCCGGTAAATAACATCTGCTAAACAATGAAAAACGAAATATCTGATATTGAGCAAAAGGTTCTGGCAGTTCTTCAACACGGATTGCCGGAAAGCCAAAGTCCGTTTAAGGACATGGCCCAAAAGATAGGGATAGATACAGGACAATTGCTGGCGGTACTGAAAAACTGGAAACGACAGGGTAAGATTCGTCGAATAGGGGCCATAGTGAATCATTTCAAAGTAGGCCTGGGCGGTGCAGCAATGGTGGTATGGCGGGTGGAGCCCGCACGAACAGAGGAAGTAGGCAAGTCACTGGCAGGATTTGATGAGGTTAGTCACGCCTATGAACGCCGTACTTATAAAAACTGGCCCTACAGTCTTTATACGATGGTCCACGGTAAAACTGAAGAAGATGTTCAGCAGATAGTCCAGCGAATGAGCCAGATGTGCGGGGTTTCAAATTACAGAATACTAATAACTGAAAAGGAACTTAAAAAGGTGCCGCCGACCTATATTACACAAATTGATGCTAAAAATACTGAATAATAAGAGAAACAATGTTAAGTTTGCCAATACCTGAGTTAATCATATTTTCATTTGTGTTAGCGTTATATCTGGCGGCATCAATAGTTGGTATTCTTCAATTGCGGGACGGTGGTGAGAAATACAAACGTTTTCTTTTGCCTCCGATCTGCCTGGCGGTAACTCTGGAAGCTGTCATGCTTATATTCAGGGCTGCAACGATAAAAGCGGTGCCGCTGACAGGAATTTTTGAGTCGATGATTGTCCTTACTATTGTATTCGGCCTCATATACCTGTTTTTGGGCATTGCTGTCCAGCAGGTATGGTTCGGTTCTGTGATGGTATGGGTAATTTTAGGCCTGATAATTCTGGCTTCGATTGTTGCCGAACCCGCCTCCGAGGCCCATACAGCGGCTTCTACTCCCTGGGCGATTGTTCACGGACTTTCAATGATTCTCAGCGGGGCAGCGGCAATGCTGGCAACTGCATGTGCCATGCTTTATCTTCTTGGCAGACAAAAACTCAAGCAAAAGAAGGTACTTCAAGTCCTTGGAAAGGTACCCAACCTCGAAAAACTCGATCGAATGAATATTTTCGGTCTTAAGGCATGCTTTGTACTAATGACGTTCGGTTTTGCGAGTGGGATTGGTCTGGCAGCCACCTCGTCCTCGCTCAATATGACGGCTTCTGACTGGCTCACAGATCCCAAAATTGTTCTTATCACCTTAGTCTGGCTGCTTCTTGGGTTTATTATGTTGATTTGGCTAAAAGTCAAATTACGGGAAAAGATTATAGCTTACGTTACGCTTGTCACATTTGCCCTGATTCTATTTGCAGTGGTAGGGACCTCGGTGTTTTGCGGTTCAGAACATGACTTTGGCGGCAGCGACCTTGAAGTTATAGAACAGAATAAATAAGAACAGAAGATGAAGATAGTAGTTTTAGGTCTTAACCATAAGAGTGCTCCGATAGAAATTCGCGAGAAACTGGCATTTGATACGACACAGACTCTCAGGGCACTCAGAGAACTCAAAAACAGATTTCGCGAAGCGGAATTTGTATTGCTGTCGACGTGCAACCGTGTCGAGTTGTATTGTGCCAGTAAAATCTCGGAATCGGAAAAGGTAACCACGGAGAAT
>CAZWME010000022.1:0-3543 GCA_964634515.1 uncultured Pirellulales bacterium
GTGTAGTTTTGTGGGTTTTGACTATTGCTGTTTTCTGCCGTCAAGTTATAATATAGGGCAAATCCTGGTTACTAAGACATCTGGATGACGGGTGCCGGAGCAAAATTGATACTATGGTGAACGTTTAATAAAGCCATGTTCATAAGTAAATTGGAAAGGGACAAGCCACTTATGAAATGTCATTTCGCCGCTACACGGAACTATCGTAAAAGTCAAACTCTATTGAATACGAAAAATTTTATTGCAATATGCCTGTTGGCTCTTCCTGTCATAGCCTTTATTCCGACCTCTCTGTCTGCCGCCGATGGTCTGATTGCCTCGCCCGAGCCGGATTGGCCTCAGTGGCGCGGTCCGCACCGTGATGGTATTTCGAACGAAGAAGGCCTGCTGCCGAGCTGGCCTCAAAACGGCCCGAAACTGCTTTGGAAGATTAACGGTCTTGGTAAAGGATGGTCATCGCCAATCGTTGTTGGTAATCGGCTGTACATTACCGGGGATGTAGGCCGGGACTTGGTAATATTTGCATTCGATAGAAACGGCACACATGTGTGGAAAACTAAAAATGGAAAGTACTGGAAAAATCCATACCCCGGCGCCCGCGCAACCTGTGCCTTCTCCGAAGGCAGGCTGTATCACTTGAATGCGCACGGTCGTCTGGTCTGTCTGGATGCCGCCTCGGGAGATGAGATTTGGACGGTTAATATCCTCGATAGGTTCGGTGCCCGAAATATCACCTGGGCTTTGAGTGAATGTCTGTTGATTGATGGACCGCGGATAATAGTAACGCCCGGGGGGAAAAAGGCCCTAATGGCCGCACTTGACAAACACAATGGCCGGACGCTTTGGACTACCGAACCAATTGGCGATGACAAGACCTCTCACAGCTCGCCGATTCTATTCAGATACGCAGGGCGCAGGCTTATTGCTAACTGCTCAGCGGCGCATGGCTTCGGTGTTGATGCCAATACAGGTAAGCTGCTCTGGACCGTCCCGCTGCAAAATCCGCACGGTGTCAACGCATCTACCCCAGTGTACGGTTCCGGCAGGGTATATTATGTCACTCCCTATGCCGAGAACGGAAGGCTCTACAGACTTGCTCCGGACGGACAAGGCATTACCGCTGAGCATATCTGGACTTCGCCCCTGGATACGGTAACAGGCGGGGCGGTACTCGTGGATGACACGTTGTTTGCCGCCGGCTATAAAAAATCCAAATGGTGGTTCGGAGTTGATTGGCAAACAGGCAAAACGAAATATGAACTAAAGGGCCTTACTACCGGTGCGGCAATATATGCAGACGAACGACTTTATTGCCTTGATGAAAGCGGCACAGTAGCCCTATTAAAATGGGGAAATAACGGCCTGGAGACAGCCGGGCGTTTTCGCCTGTATTCTAAACGGACAAGAGATGCCTGGGCGCATCCGGTCCTGCTCGATGGTCGGCTTTATCTCCGCTACCACGATACGCTGTGGTGTTATGATGTGAAGAAGTGAAAAGAAACGGTTTCAAAATGGACAAAAGCACTAATTGGATAATTACACGCCGGATATTTTTGAAATCATCCGTAGCCTCGTTGGCCATCCTGCCCCTTTCATGTGCTCTTAATAATGGCTCGAAAGCCACGCAACGCACGGCTCGTTTTGGTATTGTTACCGACTGCCATTATGCCGATGCCGATGCACAGGGCACGCGTTTTTATCGCGAATCCCTCGACAAACTCTCCGAGTGTGTGGCACTGATGAACACCGAAAGGGTTGATTTTCTTATCGAACTCGGAGATTTTAAAGACCAGGACAAACCCCCGGTAGAACAAAACACTCTTTCTTATCTTCAGGCCGCCGAGAAAGTGCTCAAACGATTTAACGGCCCTGCTTATCATGTCCTCGGTAATCATGATATGGACAGCATCTCGAAAATGCAGTTTCTAAAACGGGTGGACAATACAAATATAGATTCCAATCGCAGTTATTACTCATTCGACTCCAATGGTCTGCACTTCATTGTGCTCGACGCCAACTATAGAACTGATGGTACCGACTACGATCACGGCAATTTCGACTGGACCGATGCGAATATTCCTTCCAAAGAGCTTAACTGGCTAAAACGAGACCTCGCCGCGGCGCCCGGGCCCGTTATCGTTTTCATTCATCAACTGCTCGATGGCACCGGCTCGGTCTATGTGAAAAACGCGGACCAGGTTCGCCAAATTCTTGAAGCTTCCGAAAAAGTGCTTGTCGTCTTCCAGGGGCATCATCATTCCGGCAGCTACAGCAACATCGCGGGAATCCACTACTATACCTTGAAAGCGGTCATTGAAGGTCACGGCCCTGAAAATAATTCCTACGCAATAGCCGAAGTACATCCGGATGGCAGCATTACTGTCACCGGATACCGAAAGGCAGAAAGTACACAGCTTAGGAGAAATGCTTAGAAGATTATGGTATTGTGCAATATAGTTGTTGTACTGACGCAAATAAAGTATGATATCACATCGAAAAACTGTAAACTGACAGGACTATTAGTAAATCGAAAATCTCTGTCGGGATTAACAAGAAAGTATCCAGAAGGGAGGACAAAATGAACCGCATTGTATTACTACTAATTGTAACATTAGCTGTTGTATCTTCATCTTTGACCATATGTAACGCCCAGGAGGCCATTGAGCCGGAGCAAAAGATTATGCTTTTCGACGGCAATAGCTTTGACGGGCTATATCGATATTTGAGAAACAATAAGGGCAACGTGGATGATACATGGAAAATCAAACCCAGAGGCATTCTCGCCTGCATGGGTAAACCGGCTGGTTATATCCGAACAACCAAAGCCTACAAAAACTACAAGCTTCATTTCGAGTATCGCTGGCCGGACCAACCCGGAAACAATGGAGCACTTGTCCATATGGTCGGCGAAGACCGTGTGTGGCCCAAAAGCCTTGAGTGCCAGGGCGGCTTTCACAACCAGGGTGATTTCTGGGAGATTGGCGGTCTGGAATTCAACGAGCATAAAATCGGCGGCCATCGCGTCCGGGGAAGACGTGTTCTCAAGTATGGCGAGCATAACGAAAAAGAACCCGGCCAGTGGAACGTTTACGAGGTATGGTGCGTCGGCGGAATCGTACGGCCGTACGTTAATGGCAAGCTCATGAACGAGGCCACGGATTGTTCTGTAACGAGTGGAAAAATATGCCTACAGAGCGAAGGCGTCCCAATTGAATATAGAAATATCTACATCGAGCCTGCGAAAGATATACCCTGGCCGGTTAAGCCTGCCCAAAAAATCGTCCTGTTCAATGGTAAAGACCTCGACGGCTGGGTTCGCTTCAGTCCAAATGACAAAGCCGACGACGATAAAAAGTGGACAGTCGATAAGGTATGGTCGGTTCGTAACGGCGTTATTAGGTGCGAGGGAAAACCAAATGGCTATATCCGCACGGTTGAAAGCTACGCCAACTACAGGCTGCATCTCGAATGGCGCTGGCCTCAAAAGCCGACAAACAGCGGCGTCCTGCTGCACCGCGCAGGCATCGACCGCGTCTGGCCCAG